>NZ_JAIUIN010000031.1:0-56183 GCF_020165665.1 Mesorhizobium sp. BH1-1-4 | reverse complement strand
CCAGCAACAAGGTTGAATCAGATTTGCTCGCCTAAGGGAATCCGTCTTCGATTCAGCCTCAACTCATCCCGCTCTAGCCGTCCGCGCGGAACGGACTTGGCCGTCGGCCGTGCCGCGCTTGTCGTCCACTTCGCTTGCCGCGACGGCTGGCGGACTTGGCCTGGGGCTAGGCACAGGAGGTTGCGCGATGGCGGCGACTGTGTCCGGGGTTTCGGGTTGAACCTCCGGCTGTGCCGGCTCTTCGATTTTTGCCGCAACGCTCTGATTGTCATCGCGAGGGACGTCGGTCACCAGTATATCGGGCGTTGACGAGGCCTGCCTTGCCGGCTCGGGTGACGGTGGCCTGGCCGCTTCACGGACAGGTTGAGACGGCTCGAGCGGCTTCTCGGGCGAGGTCGTGGCTTGCCGGGCCGGTGGTGGTTGGGGCGACGAAGCGGGACGAGACGGTGCCGGTTTGGCCGGTTCTGGGTTGGGCACCAGTGTGACGTTCATCGCCTGCGATTCGCGGTCCAGCGCGCTGCCCGCCACCTTGTCGCCGGCCTGGTCGCTGCCTTGCGACTGCGCCGTATCCGGCAAGTCGGCAGCGCCTTTGGGCGAGATCAGGAAAGCCGCCACCACGCCGGCGTGAAGCAGGCAGGACGCGACGATCGCCGCCGGCCATCTGCCTTTGGCTGCGGGTGGCATCCAGCCGATCGGCTCTGCGGGCACGATGGCCAACTCGTCGCCGGCGTCGGGGAGGGGACTGATTTCCTGCATGTCGCGCGGCGGAAATTGCAGCGGCCGGCGCAGACTTGTCAAATCAAGATCGATTGCCCCGCTCCGAGACATCGAGACGCCGCCCAGCGGGCGGGCCGAGGTCTTTCTCAGGGATGCTGGATGCAGCCCCACCTCAGACGCCGAAAGCGATGCCGGTCTTGGTGTCCGTCTTCAGCTTGCGCATGCAGGCGGCCGGCTCGACGCCTGAGCCCACGCATTCGGTCGCGCTGTTGATCAGCACGCGGCTGACCTTGGCGCAGTCGGCGCCGGCAAGGTCAAAGCGCGTCACCTTTGTCTTGCCGGAAGGCAGATCCTTGAAGTCGAGCACGGTCAGCCGGTCGACGACCCCGGCCTCGTTGAACAACGCGATCTCGAACGCCGCCTTGGTGAGGTCGGCGCCGAGATTGTTGTTGACCAGGAAGGTCAGCCGGCAGCCCTTTTCGGAAGGCTGTGCGGCATTGAGTTCGAGGGTCAGGACCGGCGCGGACTGCTCAGCCCACGCCGGAACCGTCGCAAGCGACATCGCCAGCGTCGAGGTCAGCAGACGAAGGGATGTCGTCAAGCTCATCATGGCAGATCAGCCTCCAAAGCGCATGGTTGCCGCCAGTTTCAGCGTGATGCCGGGTTCATAGACCGCAACTGTCGTGCTGCCGTTGAGCGGGTTGGCGTATTTGACGTCGAACAGATTGTCGGCGCGGAAATCGACCTTCAGATTGTCGGTCGCCTGATAGCTGGCGAAGGCGTTGACCAGCGTGTAGTCCGTGGCCACCGCATTGCCCTTCGGCTTGCCATTGTACTGCACTTCACCGCCAACGGTCAGCTTGTCCTCGAGGAAGCGCAGGCCCAACTGAGCGGTGACCTGAGAGGAGGGGATGGTGGCGAGGTCGGCTTCCACGCCCTTGTAGGAAACGGTGTGACCGTTGGTGATCGAGGCGGAAAGCCCGGCATAGCCCCATGCCGCGTCGTAGACGCCTTCCAACTCGAAGCCGTCGATCTTGGCCTTGGCGAAATTCTGATATTGGAAGCAGATCGGGATGCCAGGGCCGAACGGGCAGCCGCTGCCTGGAGCGAACGGTGACAGGGTCACGCCGTCGATATAGTCGTCGACATCGTTGCTGAAATAGGCTGCCTTCAGGCGCAGGGCGTCGCCCGGCTCGAAAATATCGTTCTGCCTGTAATTGACGCCGAATTCGGTTGTCTTGCCCGTTTCAGGCCGCAGATTTGGATTGGGCAGGAACGGGAAGCTGACGCCGGCGGGATGATTGCCGCTGATCAGCGTCTCCGTGATCGACGGCGAGCGGTAACCTTCCGCGTAGGTGCCGTAGAATTGCAGGCCCGCAAGCCCGGCGCTCTCGAACGGCGAGACGCCGACCGTGACGCGCGGCGATAGCCTGTCGCCGGAAATATCGTGCGTGTCGTCCTTCAGGCTGTAGCTGTCGTAACGCAGGCCGGCGATGACCTCGAGCCATTCCCAGGTGAGTTTGTCCTGGACGTAGGCGCCGGAGACGTTCCGCTTGCCCGATGGGGTGTAGAAACTGTCGCCGCCGGCCGCGCCGCCGGTCTCGACGTTGTCGCCGACCCAGTCGCCGCCATAGGTCAGTTCATGCGCGACGCCGCTCGTTTCGAACCGTGACGTGTTCCAGATGTCGATGCCGGTCGTGCCGACATCGAATGTCGACCGCGACCCTGCCGGCAGCACCACGGGAAGACCGGTCACCGGATCGAAGCGGTTCTGCGGGACAAGACTGGTCAGATCGAGATTGGTCTTGTTGTAGGAGGTGTTGATGTGGAGATCGAGCCAGCTCTTGTCATCGTCCGTGATGTTGTAGCGGGCCGTGAAGGTGTTCGACTTCAGGTCGACATCATTCACAGGCACGCCGCCGCTGGTCTCGTCCCAGCCGTCGCTCGAGCCGACCCAGCCAAGCTTCAGCTCACTGTTCTCGGTCGGCCGGATGGTGGTCTTGAGCAGGCCGCTCAGCACGTCGAAACCAGTGCCGTTGACAGTGTCGCCGTCGCCATCCTTGTAGTTGTCGTAGTCGCGGTAGACGATGTTGCCCAACACGTCCCAGTTCTCATTGATGCGGTAGGCACCGGTGGCACTGGTGGTCCAACCCTTGCCGTTGCTCTCATAGCGTCCGGTGACGGAACCGGCCCAGGTCTCGTCGGGCTTGAGGAAGTCCTGGGCATCCTTGGTGTCGAAGAACACGACACCGCCAATGGCGCCCGAACCATAGGTGTTGGCGACCGGGCCACGGATCACGTCGACGGATTTGACGAGCTCGGGATCGATGTAGAAGGTCGACTGCGTGCCGTGGTCGGAGCGCTGGAAATTCTGGCGCGCGCCATCGACGATGACAGCGACGCGGCCGAAATCCTGCAGGCCGCGGATGTTGATGCTGGTGCTGACACGCCTGGCATCGGCCTGCGTGGCGACACCCGGCACACCGAGCAGCATCTCGTTTGGCGTCGTGGCCATGCGCCGATCGAGCTGTTCCTGATCGACATGGCTTGCCGAGGCCAGCGATTGGATCGCGGTCTCGCCGGTGCGGCTCAGCACCAGGATCTTGTCGAGCAGCGTCGCGCCGGCGGGGGCTGCTTTTTCCTGGTCAGTCTTCTTCGATT
Organism: Mesorhizobium sp. BH1-1-4; assembly: GCF_020165665.1. Classification (NCBI taxonomy): domain Bacteria; kingdom Pseudomonadati; phylum Pseudomonadota; class Alphaproteobacteria; order Hyphomicrobiales; family Phyllobacteriaceae; genus Mesorhizobium; species Mesorhizobium sp. BH1-1-4. The sequence goes on along the minus strand of NZ_JAIUIN010000031.1, from coordinate 52,805 downwards.
GATCGGCCTGCTCGCCCGCCGGCCGCGTCGCCTGTTGCGCGTGCGCGAACGGCGCGGACAGGGCGACCACCGCCACGCTTGCGAGCAAAGCCGCCGCACCGTTCGCTGCCGAGCGGCCGCGCCGTTCCCAAATCATCAACCCCATGCCCCAACTCCAAATCCCAGGTTCCATGCTGGCTGGCCGGGGCTTGCTGGCATTTTTGCTCGTATCCGGCATCTTAAATGTTGACTCATTTAGTCCGGTATTGCACTGACTAGTAAACATGATTATTCAAGTCAAGAAATGAATCGGCAATTTCGCAACGCCTAGCCGGATGCCCGGCACAGGAAGGGATCGACCCAGATGAACACGCACAATCCCAACGATTTTCGCTATCGCGTCCGCCGCTCCGACGAGGCCTCGGCGCGTTTCGATCGGATTCCGCTCGCGGTGCGAACGCTGTCCAGCAACACGCTGTTCCAGGGCGAGCACGAGATCGGCATCGAGCATCATGGCGCGCTCTACCGGTTGAAGATCACCCGGCAGGGCAAGCTCATTCTCAACAAGTAAGACAAGGCGACAGGGGTAAGACATGGATCAGCGCGTAAAACCCGCCCCGCATGAAATCCGGCGGGCACGGACGGAGAATCCGAAAACGCGCGAGCGTGACCTGGCCGGCCAGCTCGGCATCTCGGAGGCCGAGCTGGTGGCCGCGCATTGCGGCGATGGCGTCGTGCGCGTCGAACCCCGCGTCAACGACCTTCTGACCGGCCTCGAGGCCGTTGGCGAGGTGATGGCGCTGACCCGCAACGAAAGTGCCGTGCACGAGAAGATCGGCGTCTACGACAAGGTCGTCACCGGCAACCACAATGCCATGGTGCTCGGCGAGAACATCGACCTGCGCATCTTCCCGAAAGTCTGGGCACACGGTTTTGCCGTGGAAAAGCGCGACGGCGACGACATCCGCCGCAGCCTGCAGTTCTTCGATGCGGCGGGCGAGGCGGTGCACAAGGTGCATCTGCGACCGGCGTCCAGTCTGTATGCTTACCAGAAGCTGGTCGCCTCGCTGGAATCACCGAACCAGGAGCCGACTATCGACATTTCAGGGTCCGTTCTCGATGAGGAAAGCGAGACCGCGACATCGACCGCGAGCCTGGACGATCTGCGCGACCGCTGGAGCCGGCTGACGGACGTGCACCAGTTCTTCGGCATGCTGAAGACGTTGAAGCTCAGCCGCCGCCAGGCGGTGCGCATGGTCGGCCAGGACTATGCCTGGCTGCTCGACAATGACGCGGTGCGCGCCATGTTCCACCACGCCGCCGAAGGCGAGATGCCGATCATGTGTTTTGTGGGCAACCGCGGCTGCATCCAGATCCATTCCGGTCCGGTCAAATCGATCAAGCCGATGGGGCCTTGGATCAACGTGCTCGACGAGACCTTCCATCTGCATCTGCGCACCGACCACATCCATGAGGTCTGGGCGGTGCGCAAGCCGACCAAGGACGGCCATGTCACATCGCTCGAGGTCTATGGCGCCAATGGCGAGATGATCATCCAGTTCTTCGGCAAGCGCCATGAGGGCGAAAGCGAGCGCGACGACTGGCGTTTCCTGGCCGAGCACCTGCCGCGCCTTCCAAACCCGACGGCAGCCTGAGGAAGAACCCAATGCATGTTGTTTTCAGTTTACGCACCGCGCTGGCGCCGATGGTTGGCGCCTTGCTTGCTTTGACGGCCTTGCCCGTCGGCGCCAACGAAGGCGCAACGGTCTTTTCCGACACGTCGCGGATCGCCTCCATCGGCGGTTCGATCACCGAAATCGTCTATGCGCTCGGCGAGGAGGGCCGCCTGGTTGCACGCGATTCGACGAGTTCTTATCCCGAGGAAGCATCGAAGCTTCCCGATGTCGGCTATATGCGCCAGCTGTCGGCCGAGGGCGTTCTGTCGGTCAATCCGTCCGGCATTCTGGCGCTCCATGGCAGCGGCCCGCAGGAAGCGATCGACGTGCTCAAGAAGTCGAGGGTGGCTTACATAGAGGTGCCCGAGCATTTCACCCACGAAGGGATTCTGGAGAAGATCCGGGTCGTGGGTAAGGCGCTGGGTGTCGACGCCAAGGCCGACAGGCTGGTCGCTGAGACGGATGCGAAGCTCTCGGCCGCCGAAAAACAGGCAGCCTCGATCAAGGAGCGCAAGCGCGTCCTGTTCGTGCTCTCGACGCAAGGCGGCAAGATTCTTGCCGCGGGCAGCGACACCGCCGCCGAGGGCATCATCAAGCTCGCCGGCGCGGTCAACGCGGTCGAGGGCTTCTCCGGCTACAAGCCGGTGTCCGACGAGGCGATCGTGACCGCCAGGCCCGACGTCATCCTGACGATGAAGGGTGGTGGACCGCCAATCTCCGAAGAGGAGTTGTTTGCCAACCCCGCCATTGCTTCGACCCCGGCGGGCACCGGCCGCAAGTTGATCAGCATGTGGGGCGGCTACCTGCTCGGCTTCGGGCCGCGCACGGCCGACGCCATCCACGATCTCACGGTTTCGCTCTACGGCGCGCAGAGCACGGACTGAGCATCATGGTCGATCAATCGATCGCCGGTACGGTCAAGGTGACGGGTGTGTCCGAAGGCGATCGTTCGGCGCGCGCCCGCGCGGTCATCCTTTTGCTGTGCCTCGGCCTGGCAATCGCCGTCTTGCTTTCGCTCACGGCAGGGGCGTCGGACGCATCCGCCGTGAACGTCATGAGGGATTGGCTCCTTGGCGCCGTCCCCAGCGATGCGGCACTCAACGCCCGTAACGAGCTGATCGTCTACGACATCCGGCTGCCGCGCGTTATCCTGGGCATGCTGGTGGGGGCAGCTCTCGCTGTCTGTGGCGCCGTCATGCAGGGGCTGTTCCGCAATCCGCTCGCCGACCCCGGCCTGATCGGGGTTTCAGCTGGTTCCAGCCTCGGCGCGGTGGCGATCATCGTGCTGGGCGGGACCATTTTGGCGCCGGTGACCGCATTGCTCGGAACGCTTGCGTTGCCGCTCGCGGCATTCTTCGGCGGTCTTGCAACGACATTGGTGCTTTATCAGGTCGCCACGCGACGCGGGCAAACCTCGGTCGCCACCATGCTGCTCGCGGGCATCGCCCTGGCGGCGCTTGCCATGGCGCTGACCGGAATCCTGATATTCATGGCCGACGATCGCCAGTTGCGCGATCTGACGTTCTGGTCACTGGGATCGCTCGGCGGTGCGACATGGGCCAAGATCGCTTCCGTCGGGCCCATCATCGTCCTGGCGCTCGCGGCGATGCCGTTCCTGGCCCGGGGTCTCAATGCGCTGGCCTTGGGCGAAGCGACCGCCGGCCATCTCGGCATTCCGGTGCAGCGGCTGAAATACACGGCCATTGTCGGTGTTTCGGCGGCAGTCGGCGCGTCGGTGGCCGTCAGCGGCGGCATCGGCTTCGTCGGCATCGTGGTGCCGCACCTGCTGCGCCTGCTGATTGGCCCCGACAATCGCTATCTGCTGCCGGCCTCGGCGCTGCTCGGCGCCTCGTTGCTGCTGCTTGCCGACGCGGTCGCCCGCACCATCGTGGCGCCGGCCGAATTGCCGATCGGCATCGTCACGGCAATCGCTGGCGCGCCGTTCTTCCTGTGGATTCTGCTGCGCAAGCGCGGCGTGGTCGATTTGTGAGACTTGGTATTTGTGAGGCTTGGGATTTGTGAGGTTGGGATGATCGAGGCAAGGGACGTTTCGGTCGATATTGCCGGCAAGCGTATCGTCGCCAATGTCGATTTCGACGCCCGCCCGGGCGAAATCGCGGCCATCGTGGGTCCGAATGGTTCGGGCAAGACGACCTTCCTCAAGGCACTGTCGGGCGAACTCGCCTATGCCGGAACCGTCCTCCTCAACGGCCGCGACCTCTCGGCGATGAAGCCCGTGGAGGTTGCCGTCCAGCGGGCCGTGCTGCCGCAGGCGACGGTGCTGTCGTTTCCGTTCACGGTGCGGGAAGTCGTCAGGCTTGGCCTTGTCGGCGGCCGCTCGGGTGTGTTGCCGGGCGAGGACACGCGACTGCCCGAGCGCGCGCTGGCGCGGGTCGACCTCGATGGTTTTGCCGGGCGTTTCTACCAGGAGCTTTCAGGCGGCGAGCAGCAGCGCGTTCAGCTCGCGCGCGTGCTGTGCCAGGTCTGGGCGCCGGTGCTCGACGGCAGGCCGCGTTATCTCTTCCTCGACGAGCCGGTGTCCAGCCTCGACATCAAGCACCAGCTGATCATCATGACCATCGCCCGCGACTTCGCCAGAAGAGGCGGCGGCGTGGTCGCTATCCTGCATGATCTCAATCTGACGGCGATGTTCGCCGACCGGATTTTCGTCATGCATCGCGGCCGGCTGGCCGCGACCGGTTCGCCGCGCGACGTGCTGAGTGACGATCTGATCGAGAAGGTGTTCGATTGCCGGCTCAAGGTCGGCGTGCTGCCGGCCGGCAACATGCCGTTCGTGCTGCCGCAATCGGCGGTCGGTTGATTTCAGGCAGCGCGATGGGGATCAAGCAGCCGGGGCGCGGCGTTCCACCAGCATGTCGATGCCGAGCAGATTGCGGACATTCGGCCGTGCCGCGACCAGATCGGCGATGGTGTAACGGGCAAGCACGGCGAAGAAGGCGTTGAGCGCCTCGCGAAGCGCCGAGTTCAAGGCGCAGCTGTCGACCAGCGGGCATTCGGCGGCGTCGTTCTCGAAGCACTCCGCCATGGCAAAGCTTTCCTCGGTCACGCGCACGACGTCGAACAGGCTGATCGCTTCGGCCGCACGGCCGAGCCGTACTCCGCCATTCCTGCCGCGCACCGTCTCGACCAGGCCGTTCTCGACCAGGGGCTGCAGGATCTTGAACAGGAACAGTTCCGACACCGAATAGGCGGTCGCGATCTCCGGGATGCGGCTCAACCGGTCATTGTTGGCGGCACAATACATCAGGATGCGCATGGCATAGTTGGTTTGGCGGGTAAGCCGCATTTCATCCTCACAAAGCGCTGGCTTGGTGAAACCATGCCAGGGTCTAGAACTTTGCCGGCGCGGCTTCACCCGGATTTTCGGAGTCGCTCTACTGGCCTCGGCGGAATATGGCCTATACCTTGGAATAATTCCAGACTGGCTTCGCATTATAGCTGAATTTTCTCGTCAACTTTATGTGCGTGCCGGGCAAAACCCGGGGAATCGCCGTCACGGGCATTCTGGCGGTCGAATCCCTAAATAGGCTGAGATCGACGAGGAGCGGCCGTCCATGGCTCAATCGACCCAGTCCCTGGCCCCAGTGCGGTTCGATGCCGACGCGGGCGCCAAGCTTTCCGCGCTGTGGCGGACAAAGTTCGTCGCCACGGCGGCACTGGCGCTCTGCGTGCTGGTCTTTGCCTTGGCCAAGTCCTTCCAGGGCAGCTATCCGTGGCTCGGCTTCGTCGCCGCCTTCGCCGAGGCGGCGACCATTGGCGGCCTTGCCGACTGGTATGCGGTGGTGGCGCTGTTCAAGCGGCCGCTTGGGCTGCCGATCCCGCACACCGCCATCATTCCGGAAAACCAGGACCGTATCGCCGACAATCTCGGGCGTTTCATCGAGGTCAATTTCCTGGCGCCGGAACCGGTGCGCGAAAAACTCGCCGAGGTCGATTTTTCGGCGCTCGTCGCCGACTGGCTGGCCGATGCCGAGCGCGCCGCCGGCCTGTCGCGCTTCGTCGTGCGGCTGGTGCCGCGGACACTTGCGGCCGTCGAACAATCGGGCCTGCGCGGGTTTGTCACCAGCCGGATGCTCGAACAGATCGAAAAGGTGCCGCTGGCGCCGCTGGCCGCCGAACTCCTGTCGGCGCTCACCGACGATCGCCGCCACCAGAAACTGTTCGACGAGTTCATCAAGGTCATCGGCCGCTTCCTCAACGACGAACAGGCGCTGGCGACGATGCGCGACAAGATCCGCGAGGAACTGCCGTCGCTGTTCAACCTGTTCCGCGCCGACGCCTATCTGCTGAAGAAGATCGTCGCCTCGGCGGGCTCCTTGCTGGACGAGGTGCGGGCCGATCCTGACCATCCGATGCGGGCCGAATTCGATCGTTTCGCGCAAGGCTTCGTCGAGCGGCTGCGGACCTCGAAGCAGTATGCCAAGCGCGCGGAAAAGATGAAGCGCGATTTCCTAGCCAGGCCCGAGGTCAAAGCGCTGGCCGGCGATATGTGGGAGAGCCTCAGCCTGTTCATCGAGCAGGACGCCAAGGCGCCGAATTCCCTGATCCGGGAGCATCTCGCCAACATGTTCGTAGAGGTCGGCCGCCATCTTGCCGGCGATGCGCAGATCCGGGCCGATATGAACCAAGGGTTCGTGGTGGCGCTGGCGTCCTTCGTGGAAAGCCAGAAGAGCGGGGTGTCGAAGTTCATCGCCGACCAGGTCAAGCGCTGGGATCTGGCGCAACTGACGCGGCTGATCGAGATGAACATCGGCAGGGACCTGCAATATATCAGGTTCAACGGCATGATCATCGGCGGGCTGGCGGGCATAGTGCTCTACACGATCGAACTGCTGCTCCCGGTCAATTGATCCGTATCGATCGCGCAGGCCCGTGTTCGAAATGGACATGAGGCGTTCGAGTGCTATTCTCCCCGACGAGGGCGTCCGCGACCGCGGCAAAGGGGAGAAGACAATCATGGCCCGACAATCGGAATCCGATTCCTTCATGGAAATGTTCGGCAGGTTCGGCCGTGACCTGAAGCTGCCCAACGTCGATGTCGAGGCGATCCTCGGGCATCACCGCAAGAACCTTGAGGCGCTGGAGAAATCGGCGCGGGCAAGCGCCGCCGGGGCGACCTCGCTGCTGTCGAGGCAACGCGAAATGCTGCAGGATACGCTGCGCGAGATCGCCGACATGGCGCAGAGCTACCGGGCACCGGGCAATCCGCAGGAATTCATGGCCAAGCAGACGGAGTTTGCCAGGAAATCCTTCGAGGCCGCGCTCAAGAACGCCGGTGAAGTGGCTGAACTGGCGAGGAAATCGGGTACCGAATCGATCGACATCCTGCGCGCGCGCATCAAGGAGGCGATGGAAGAGGTCCGCTCCGGTTACGAAAAGAAGTAGGTTGTTTGCACCTATCGCTTCGTCTTCCGGCAGACGCCAGGTTCGCAATTCCGCGACCTTGCACATAGTTGCATTAGCGCCACGCCATAAGCTCCCGCAGCCCCAGAAGGTTGGAAAATCCGAATTCGGCCTGCCATCGCATGCTAAGCCATGGCACGAGTGAGCTCGAATCCGCCGGAACGGATTCAGGCAGGGCGAATTGACAGAGGCCGCCGGTCGTGATCCGGAAGCTTCGGAAGCGATCGGGAAAGCAGGAATGACGGAAGCACGGCCTAAAACGCCGCCAACCTATGAGCAGTTGAGAACGATGTCCGGACAGGAGCTCGGCGTCTCGGAATGGACCACGGTCGACCAGAACCGTATCAACCAATTCGCCGAATGCACCGGCGACCATCAATGGATCCACGTCGATCCTGAACGGGCGCGGCGGCAAAGCCCGTTTCGCACGACGATCGCGCATGGTTATCTGACATTGTCGATCATCGGCGCGCTGGCCCTTGAAATGGGGATCGTGCCCGAAAATACGCAGGCCGCCTTCAACTACGGCTTCGACAAGGTGCGTTTCCTGGCGCCGGTCAGGGTCGGCGCACGCATCCGCCTGCGCACGACGCTGCTTTCCATGGAAGACCGGGGCCCCGGACAGTATCTGATGAAGGCCGCCAACACGGTCGAGATCGAAGGCGAGGAAAAACCGGCGCTGATGGCTGAAACACTCGTCATGCTTTACGAACGCCGCAAACGGGCAGGGGCCTGAACGGCGGTCCATCAGGCCCCGTTGCGTCATTTCCTTCAGCTGTTGCTGTCCTGCCTTGCCTGCATGCTCCGCAAAAGCTCGAGCGCAAGCAGCGTTATCACCGCGAAAATGGCTGCATAGCAGGCCAGGGGCCACGCCGTGTCGCCGCCAAGCAGGAGCACGAACAACGTTCCGGCGATGCCGACGATCAGGCTCTGGACGCAGAAATAGAGCGCCACGGCAGCGCCCGCGACATCGCCGAAGGCTTCAAGCGCGCCATTGGCCGTGACCGATCCGGCAAAGACGATGCCCACGGCCATCACCCACATGGGCAGGACGAAGGTCGTGAAGGAAGGGGCAGCGAAGATCTGGCCCAGTGCCAGCATCGCGGCGCCGAGAAACAACATCGCCATGCCGCGGGCGAGGCTGCCGGGCACGCCCCAGCGGGCGACGAACGACCTGGCAAATCGCGTCGTTGCGATCATCACCAGTGCCGCCGTGGCAAAGGCGACGCTGAAGGCGATCTGCGAGAAGCCGGCGCGATCGATCAGCACCCTGGGCGCCGTCGAGAAGAACACGAAGAACGTGCCCATCGCCGTGGCGAAGCCGAGCGTGTAGGTCCAGAAGGCGAAGCTGCCCAGGATCGTGCCGAATGCAGGACGTGGACCCGAGCTGTTCGAGGGCCGCGTCTCATGCCATCGCAGCCACGCGTTGAGCGTGGCCGCCGCGGCCAGGATGCCGAGCGTGAGGAAGATGGCGCGCCAGCCGAACGCCCGGGCGATCAGGGCGCCGGCGACCGGTCCCAATGCCGGCACGAATGCCAGCATGGAACTGAACAGTCCATAGATGACGGTGCCCTCCGGCCGTCCGGCATAGACATCCCGGACCGTGGCGAAGGTTGCGACCAGAACAGCCGATGCGCCCATGGCCTGCACGACGCGCAGCACGACAAAGGGCGTGGCGTGCGACGTTACGGCAAGCAGGATGGAAGCGCCCGCGAACAGCAGCCCGCCGCCGATCAGCACCGGGCGCCTGCCGATGCGGTCGGAGACCGGGCCGAACACGACCTGGCCGAGGCCGAGGGTCACCATATAGAGGCTGAGGGTCAGCTGAATGATGGCGGGCAATGTGCCGAGAGCCTCCGGCATCGCCGGAACCACCGGCAAATAGATATCCATGGCCAGCGAGGCAAGGATGTCGAATGGCGCCATCAGCAAGAGCGCCGAGGGCAAGGCATAAGCCCATGTCGGGGAGGGTCGTTTTTGAAAAAGCATGATTGAGCATCCGCACAAATGGTGAGATTTGGCGGCGATCTGCCGTTTCATGAATGGTCTGATCTGACGGGGCAGAAGGCCGCAACAACGAGGTGTTGTCGCGGCTTACTTGTCTGCTGACTTGGTGGTTCCCATAACGCTGTCCCGAATTGACGTCGCGGACATGAGTCCGCAGGGCGTCAGTACCAGCCTGGGCCCGGCTCGGCAACCTTCGCGGCTCCATGAGCCTTCGGACGGTCGCGGCTCAAGGCAGGTTGGGTTTTCGCCCGGCGCGGACGGAGAGCAGGGCGATCACCAGCGCGGCCAGCGCCAGGGCCGTGGCTGTCCGAAAGGTGACCTGCATGCCTCGGGCCGCGGCCGCGGAACTGGAGAGCTGTTGCCCGATCCCATGCCGGGCGTCACTCGACGCCATCGCGAATATGGCGCCCATCAGCGATGCGCCGGTGATGAGGCCGAGATTGCGCGATAGGTTGAGCAGGCCGGAAACGAGGCCACGTTCGTTTGCGCTGATGCCGCTCATGACGGCTGCGTTGTTGGCGGTCTGGAAGAGGGCGTAGCCGAAGCAGGTGACGGCGATTGGAACGACATAGCCGGCAATGCCGAGGCGCGTCAGGGCAAGCGACAACAGGAGCGTCCCCGTGGCGAGGATCGCCAAGCCGGTGGCCGCCGTCCCGTGGGCTCCGAAGCGATCGGTCAGGCGTCCAGCCAGCAGCGCCGACAGGGTCGAGACAAGCGGTCCGGTCGACAGCACCATGCCGACCATCGCGGCATCCAATCCGAGCGCGCGCGTCAGGTAGAACGGAGCAACCACCAGGGTTGCCATCATCACCGTGGCGACGATCAAGCTCGTGGCGAGGCCGGCACTCAGCCGCGGGTCGCGCAGCCTCGCTGGTTGGACAAGAGGCATCTTCGCTTTTGCCTGCGCGATGGCGAATAAGATGACGCCGACACCGGCCGCGACCAGCAGGCCCAGATTGAGCACGCCGAAATTGCCTCGGCCAAGCGTCAATGCCAGGGCATAGGCGCCCAAGGTAAGGGCCAGCAGGGCGGTGCCGATCACGTCAAACGTGCCTCGACCGGCCTCCATTGTTCCGCCGCGTGCCGGCAAGCCACGCCAGGCGAGAGCGAAGGTCAGGAGGCCCAGCGGGACATTGACGAGAAAGATCGCCCGCCAGCCGAGGCCGGCGATCAACAAGCCGCCAAGCGACGGCCCGAGCGTCGTGCCGACGGCTGACATGGCACCGAGCAGGCCCATGGCACTGCCGGTTCGTTCCTTGCTCACGGTTTGCGCAACGAAGGCCAGCGTCAGCGCCATCATCAGCGCGGCGCCAAGCCCCTGCACGGCCCGCGCCGCGATCAGCAGCCAGAGCGTCGGCGCCAGGCCGCAGACGACCGATGCCAGCGTGAACAGCGCGATCCCGCCAAGCAGCAATGGCCGGCGCCCGAACATGTCGGCCAGCCGGCCAGCGCCGACGATCAGCGTGGTGATGGCGAGCAGATAGGCGAGAACCACCCATTGCACGGACTGGAACGATGCATCGAAGGCCTGCATCAGCGAGGGCAGGCCGACGCTGGCTATGCTGGTTCCCAATGACGACAGCAGCGTGGCGAGCGACAGGCTCACCAGCGCCAGGCCGACGGACCGGGCCGGTTGCGGCGCCGATATCAGTTCCCGATTTTGCTCAACGACTGCCAAGGCGATCTCCTTTCTGTCTGCTCCGGAACCGGAGCTGTCGGAGATCTAGTCCTGTGTCTGATGCGGCGGAAGATGCAGCATTTGCATCATATTCGTGCGCCAGACGCCATCTCATATGCTATGATCGATCCATGACATCGCCCGATCTCAATCTGCTGTTTGCTCTCGACGTCCTGCTGGCCGAAGGCAGCGTGGCGCGCGCGGCGCGCCGGCTGCGGCTCAGCCCCTCGGCGATGAGCCGGACGCTGGCGCGGCTGCGCGAGGCAACGGGCGATCCTCTGCTGGTGCGCGCCGGGCGCGGCCTGGTGGCGACGCCGCGTGCGGAAGAGTTGCGGCGACAGGTCGGCCGCGTCGTCCAGGACGCGGAAGGGTTGCTGCGCCCCGCCGAATTGCTTGATCCCCGGAGCCTGGACCGGATCTTCACGTTGCGCACCAACGAGAGTTTCGTCGAGGAGTTCGGGCCTCGCCTCGTCACCCGCATCGAGGCCGATGCGCCAGCGGTGCGGCTGCGGTTCGCGCTGAAGTCCGACAAGGATGCGATGTCGCTGCGCGAAGCGGCGATCGATCTGGAAATCGGCGTTGCCGGCGAGACCGGACCGGAAGTGCGCATCCAGGCGTTGTTTCGCGACCGCTTCGTCGGCGCCGTGCGAGCCGGGCATCCCCTGGCCGAGAGTAAGGTGACGCCCGAGCGCTATGCGGCGGGGCGTCACATCAGCGTCTCGCGGCGCGGCCGCGAGACGGGGCCAATCGACGAGGCCTTGCGCGGACTTGGCTTGCAGCGGACGGTCGTGTGCATGGTCTCCGGGTTCTCGGCGGCACTTGCCATGGCGCGGGCCTCTGATCTTATCGCCAGCGTGCCCGAGCGCCATACGACAGGAGCGCGCGCCGGCATGCACAGTTTTGCGCTGCCGGTCACGACCCTGGACGTCACCATCTCCCTGCTCTGGCATCCGCGTCTCGATGCGGATCCGGCGCAGCGCTGGTTGCGGGACTGCGTGCGGGAAGTCTGTGCGGGTCGCTGAGCGATCAGCGCGACATCGCCGTTTCGAGCACCTTGAAAATCCGCTCGTCCGTGCACTGGGCGACGTTGAAGCGCAGGAAGCGGCTGGCGGATTGCGACAGGCTGAATGCATTGCCGGGTGCCAGCACGATGTTGTCGGCCAAGGCGCGGCGGGCGACGTCGGCCGCATCCACCCCGTCCGGCAGGCTACACCACAGAAAGAGCCCGGCCGGCTGCTCGATCCAGGGCGTGATGCCGATCGCCTTCAACCGGGCGCTCGTCTCACCCATGGCGCGCGCGAGCCTTGCGCGCAGTAAATCCATATGCTTGCGGTAGCTGCCGTCCCTGAGCAAGGTGAACACCAGTTCGGCCGCCAGCCGTCCGCCGCCGAAGGTCGTGGCGATCTTGAGGTCGGTCAGGCCTTCGATCCAGTCGCGGGGCGCGGCGATGAAGCCGCAGCGGACGGAGGCGGACAACGTCTTTGAGAAACTGCCGATATGGACGACGCGGCTGAGGCCATCGAATGCCGCAAGCCTCGGGGCAGGGCTGTGTTCGAAATCGGCGAAGATGTCATCCTCGACGATGGTCAGGTCGGCCTGGTCGGCAAGCTTGAGCAAGCGGTGCGCCGTCACCGGAGACAGGATCGCGCCGGTCGGGTTGTGGATAGCGGAGTTGGTGATGTAGAGGCGCGGCCGATGCTCCGCCAGCGCGTGCGCGAACAGCTCGATATCAGGCCCCGACGGCGTGTAGGGAACGCTGACGACCTTGGCCTGATGGGCGCGCAGCAGGGCGTGGAAATTGAAATAGCAGGGATCGTCGACCAGCACGGTGTCGCCGGGCTTGATCAGGAACCGGCAGAGCAGGTCGATCGCCTGGGTGCCCGATTCCGTCAGCATGATCTGTTCGGGCGAAGCTTCGATGCCGTGCCCGGCCATGCGGCGCGCCAGCAATTGCCGCAGTGACGGCAGGCCGAGCGGCGTGCCGTAATCGGCGAGCGCGATATCGTCGGCCCGCGCGACCGTGCGCAATGCCCGGCGCAGCCCAGCCTGTGGCATCCATGAAGCCGGCATCCAGCCGCAGCCGGGCTTCAGCACCTCCTCGCCAGCCTCCAGCGACTGGCGCGAAACCCATAGCGGATCGACGGCGCGATCGAGCCGGGGGCCGATCTCGGCCAGCGACAACGGTGCCAGCGAGCCGGCGGCGTAGAAACCGGAGCCGGGCCGCGGCCGGATCGCGCCTTCGGCCGCTAGGCGCTCATAGGCCTCGACCACCGTGGATTTCGAAACCTGCATGGATTTGGCGAAGGCGCGGATAGAGGGCAGCCTTGCCCCAGGCGTCAGGCTGCGCGCGGCGATCCGCTGGCGGATGGTGGCCATGACGCCTTCGACGAGGGTTCCGACACTGTCGAGCTTTGCGTCCAACTGTACCTCCCAGAAAACCATTACAGTTTTGTCGAATTGTACTGCATTGTCTCTGGTGGCGCCATAGCCACGGGCCGATAGAGGGCGAAACAAACGGAGCCTGCAATGGACAAGACGGCGAGTGGCTGGTTGAACGGATTCGTGGGCGTGCTGATCTTCTCAGGCTCGCTGCCGGCGACGCGGGTGGCGGTGATGGATCTCGACCCGACCTTCGTGACCTCGGCCCGCGCTGTCATAGCCGGTCTGCTCGGTCTCGTGCTGCTGCTCGTGTTCCGCGAGAAGCGCCCGCAGCGTCATGACATCCTGTCCCTCATCATCGTTGCGCTGGGGGTTGTGGTCGGCTTTCCCTTGCTGACGGCATTGGCGCTCAAACACGTCACCGCGGCCCACTCCATCATCTTCGTTGGCCTGCTGCCGCTGGCGACGGCGATCTTCGGCGTGCTGCGTGGAGGCGAAAGGCCGAGGCCGGCCTTCTGGCTGTTCTCATGCCTCGGCAGTGCGCTGGTGGCGGGCTTCGCGCTTGCGCAAGGCGTGACGGCCTCGCCGGTCGGCGATGGGCTGATGCTTGCGGCCATCATCGTCTGCGGCCTGGGCTACGCGGAAGGTGCCGCACTGTCACGCAGGCTCGGCGGCTGGCAGGTGATCTGCTGGGCGCTGGTGCTGTCACTACCGGTCATGCTGGTGCTGACCCTCGTCACCTTGCCGCCGTCCTTCGCCGCGGTCGGGACGAGCGCCTGGATCGGCCTTGCCTATGTCTCGCTGTTCAGCATGCTGATCGGCTTCGTCTTCTGGTATCGCGGCCTTGTCCAGGGCGGCATCGCCGCGGTCGGCCAGCTGCAACTGCTGCAGCCGTTTTTCGGGCTCGCATTGGCGGCGACGCTGCTGCACGAGCAGGTCAGTCCGCTGATGATTGTCGTCACGCTCGGCGTGGTGGCCTGTGTGTTTGGGGCGAAGAAATTCGCCAGGCAGGATCTGCCAAGGCGCGCTGCCGCGTAGAGAGCCCTAGAACTTCGTCACCACGCCGATACCGATGCCTTCGAAGCCGCCCATCGCCATCAGCGCGGCGGGCGCCTCGTCGAGGCTGATCTTCTTGCCGACCAGCAGTTCGGGCTTCAGCTTGCCGTTGCGGATCATGTCCATCATCGCCTGGTAGCGGTAGGCCTGCATGCCGTGGCTGCCGAGGATTTCGAGCTCGAAAGCGATCACCTTGTCCATCGGCACCTGGGGACGGGCATGCTCGCCTAGCATCAGGCCGACCTGCACATGACGTCCACGCCGGCGCAGGTTGGATATCGAGTTGAACGACGTCGTGGGATGGCCGAGCGCGTCCATCGATATGTGGGCGCCGCCATTGGTGATCTGTTTGACGGCCTTGACGACGTTCGGCGTCGTGGTCGCGTTGATGGTCGCCACGGCACCAATCTTTTTAGCGAAGTCCAGTTTCTCGTCGGTGAGGTCGATGGCGATGACATTGGCGCCCATCGAGCTGGCGATCATGATCGCCGACAGGCCGACGCCGCCGCAGCCATGCACCGCCACCCATTCGCCCGGCTTCACCCGGCCCTGGTCGACGATGGCGCGGAACGAGGTGACGAAACGGCAGCCGAGGCTGGCGGCGGTGGCGAATTCCATCTCCTCGGGCAAGCGCACGAGATTGGTGTCGGCATGTTCGATGGCGACATATTCGGCGAACGAGCCCCAGCCGGTGAAGCCGGGTTGCGTCTGATGCTCGCAAACCTGGTGATTGCCGGAGGTGCATTCGAAGCAGCGGCCGCAACCCACGGCGAACGGCACGGTAACGCGCTCGCCCGCTTTCCATCGGGTGACCTGCTTGCCGGCCGCGACGACGACGCCGGCCAGTTCGTGGCCCGGCACGTGGGGCAAGGTGATGCTGTCATCATGGCCCATCCAGCCGTGCCAGTCGCTGCGGCACAGCCCTGTCGCCTCGACCTTGATGACGACGCCGTCGGCCGCCGGCTTCGGATCGGGCACGGTCTGGATGGTCGGCGCTTCGCCGAATTTTTCGAAGACGACGGCTTTCATCGGTCACTCCACCCTTGAGACGGCATGCGTCACCGGGAAGATAGCCGATTCCTTGCCTGGTCAAGCGGAAATCGATTCCACCAGGCGGCCAGTCCGCCGAACCAGGAAGGGCGTTTACCTGTTTTCCCGGCCGCGGCACCCGGCATCGGCTTGCTGGCGCTGCTGTCCTGGGTACTGATGCCGCGCGCCGGCCGGTGAACCTTACTCGGCGTCGATCTGATTTATTGGCGCGGCGTTCTGGAAGGCGGGTAGCGCCATGCAGGCGGCATTGATGCGCGCGATTGTCGGGTAGGGTGTCACATCGACGCCAAAGCGGGCGTTGCTGGTGACCTGCGCGACAAGGCAGATGTCGGCCAGCCCCGGCGTGTCGCCGTGACAGAATGTGCCGGTTTCGGGCGAAGCCGTCAGCAATGTCTCGAGTGGCCTAAAACCCTCATTGACCCAATGCCGGAACCAGTTGGCGACATCCTGGTCGCCGGCGCCGAACAGGGTGCGCAGCGAGGTCAGCACGCGCAGATTGTTCACCGGGTGGATATCGCAAGCGATAATCTGCGCCAGCATCCTGACGCGGGCGCGTCCCAGCGCATCCCCAGGCAGCAGCGGCGGCGCGGGCCGGATCTCGTCGAGATATTCGATGATGGCCAGCGACTGCGTCAGAAGCGTGCCGTCGTCGAGCACCAATGCCGGCACCAGCCCCTGCGGATTGACCGCGAGATAGGCCGCTTCCAGATGCTCGCCATGGCGCAGATGATGCGGGACATAGTCATAGCTCAGCCCCTTCATCTCCAGGGCGATCCGCACCCGGTAGGAGGTGGAGGAGCGAAAGTAGTTGTGCAGGACGAGGTCGCTCATCACTTCGGCCGGCTGATGGTCACTTCGATCGTGCCGATGCCGTCGACACCGCCTGATATCGTCTCGCCCGGCTTGACCGCGCCGACGCCGGCCGGCGTGCCGGTGAAGATCAGGTCGCCGGCCTGAAGTTCCACGCCCTCGCTGCAGATCGAGACGATGTCGGCCACCGGCCAGATCAGTTCGGCAAGGTCGGCGTCCTGTTTCACCGCCCCGTCGACGGCGAGCCAGATACGCCCCTTGGCCGGGTGCCAAGATTTTTGCGCGGCAACCAACGGGCCGCAAGGCGCGGAACGGTCGAAGGCCTTCGACCAGTCCCAGGGCCGCGCCGCCTTCTTGGCGACATCCTGCAAATCGCGGCGGGTGAGGTCGATGCCGACGCCGTAGCCCCAGACATGGTCCAGCGCCTTGTCGCGGGAAATGCGAAAGCCTGATGTACCGATCGCCACCACCAGCTCGATCTCGAAGTGGAGGTTTTCGGTCAGCGGCGGGTAGGGAATCTGCGTGCCGGAGTCGACCACCGCGTCTGCCGGCTTGGTGAAGAAGAAGGGCGGATCGCGCTCGTCATTGCCGAACTCGCGCGCATGCGCGGCATAGTTGCGGCCGACGCAGAAAATACGCCGCACGGCAAAGCGTTCGTCCGAACCCGCAATGGCGACGGAAGGCGTTGGCGGGGCGGGAAGGACAAAGGCGGTCATGGCGGTCTCTGTGTTTTGGGGAGCTGGCGGGCACATTCGGCCGAATTCGGGGGGCGGGCAAGGCGTCGCTTTTCATAAAGCATCGGCTGCGCCACGGCTGTATAAGGAATTCAGGCTTCCCATCATTTTTGCAGCGATAAATCCTGTTCAATCGGCGATAGACTAATTGCCAATAATCCGGCCATGGTCAGGAGACTATGGTGTGGCCGGTAAACCGGAACGAGCCCATGACAGCCGCTACCGATCGCGCCCGGTTCCTCATCATCGACGACCATCCGCTGTTTCGCGAGGCGCTGCACAGCGCCGTGCAGATGGCTTATCCGGAAGTCGATACGGTCGAGGCGCGCTCGATCACCGAAGCGCTGGATCTGCTGGCAGACGCAAAGCCTTTCGACCTGGCGCTTCTCGACCTCAGCATGCCCGACGTGCATGGCTTCGACGGGCTGCTGCAGCTCAGGACCCGCTATCCGCGCCTGCCGGTGGTGATCGTGTCGGGCTATGAGGAGCCGAGGATCATTTCGGAAGCGCTGTCCTATGGTGCGGCCGGCTTCATCCCGAAATCGGCGCGCAAGAGCGATCTCGCCGCCGCCATACGCTCGGTGATGGACGGCGCGATCTACGTACCGGAAACCTATGAAGGCCTGCCGCCGGGCGCCGACAGCACCGACCGCGCCGACATGCTGCAGCGGCTTTCCAAACTGACGCCGCAGCAATTGCGTGTCCTGCAGATGCTGCGCCAGGGCCTGCTCAACAAACAGATCGCTTACGAGTTGCAGGTCGGCGAGACGACGGTGAAGGCGCATGTCTCGGAGATATTGCGCAAGCTCAACGTCTATAGCCGCACACAGGCGGTGATCGAGGTGTCGAAGCTGGATAGCGCCGAGCTGTTTCGGGACCAGGTGGGGTTTTGAGCCACTACCATCCCGTAGGGGAACCTAAGCCAGCAAATGCGCCAGCAATGCCCTTAGTTGCGCGGGCTTCACCGGCTTGCGCATCAGCTCGATGCCGCCGGCGCGGGCCGCCTTGGCGACGGCTTCGGAACTGTCGGCGGTGACGATCAGCGCCGGCACGGCGCGGCCGAGATAGTCGCGGACCTCCGATATGGTGGCGGTGCCGAGATCGCCGCCGTCGAGATGCTGGTCGGCGATGACGATGTCGGGCACCCAGTCGGTGTCGCCGAGCAGGT
Source organism: Mesorhizobium sp. BH1-1-4 (assembly GCF_020165665.1). NCBI lineage: Bacteria > Pseudomonadati > Pseudomonadota > Alphaproteobacteria > Hyphomicrobiales > Phyllobacteriaceae > Mesorhizobium > Mesorhizobium sp. BH1-1-4. The sequence continues at coordinate 34,844 of NZ_JAIUIN010000031.1, read as the reverse complement.
CCAGCGCAGCATCGGTCGAGGTCGCGGCGCGCACCAGGCACTGCCAGCGTTCGAGCAGGAAGGTCATGGCTTCCAGCACCTCGGCGTCGTTCTCGACCAGCAGCACCTTGGTGCCGAACAGGCCGTAGCCGCGCGACCGCTCAAGGCTGGTGGCGCTGGCGATGGCGTCGGCCGGCGCGCCGATGCCGACGGGGACATCGATGTGGAAGATCGTGCCGCGCCCAACCTTCGATGAGAAGGTCACGGGGTGGCCAAGCGCGCCGGCCATGCGGCGCACGATGGCAAGCCCCAGCCCGAGACCGCCGCCGTCGAGCTCGGCATTGGCAGGCAAGGTGCCGCGATGGAACTCCTCGAACACCGCCTCGCGCTGGTCCTCGGGAATGCCGCAGCCGGTATCGGCGACATCGATGCGGATCGTGTCGCCGCGATGTCTGGTGCCGACAAGGACGCCGCCCGAGCGTGTATACCCCAGCGCGTTGGAGAGGATGTTCTGCAGGATGCGGCGCAGCAGCGTCCGGTCCGAGCGGACCACGGCATTGACCGGCCGGAATTTCAGCGACAGCCGCTTCATTTCCGCCACCGGCTGGAAATCCGAACGCAGCGACGAAAACAGCGCCTCCAGGCTGACGTCGCCGATATCTGGCTGCACCACGCCGGCATCGAGCTTGGAAATGTCGAGCAAGGTGCGCAGCAGGTCCTCCATCGTTTCCAACGAACGCTCGACCTGGCGCACCAGCTTCCTGCCTTCGTCGCTGGTCTGTACCTCGGCAAGCGCCGAGACGGAGAGGTGGGCCGCGTTCAGCGGCTGCAGCACGTCATGGCTGGCGGCGGCGAGGAACCTTGTCTTGGACAGGTTCGCCAGCTCGGCGTTTTCCTTGGCGGCGCTGAGGTCGATGTTCGACTGCTCCAGCCTGCGCAAGGTCGAATGCAGTTCCTCGGTGCGCGTGCGCACCCGGTTTTCCAGCGAGATCGCGGTCTGGAACAGCGAGAAGGCGTTGCCTTGCTGGTCCATCGAGCGCTCGACGCGGCTCACCAGCGCGGCGTTGATCTTCTTCAGCCTGTCGAGATCGTTTATGTCCCTGAGCGGCATGCTGTTTCGCCGCCTATTCAGCCGCCTGGCGATCACCGAAGGCGATGCCGGTGAAAGTCTGGTTCAGGTGCATCGACCGGTATTGTTCGCCATAGGTGCCGAAGCCGACGACATTGTTGACCCGGTAGAGCTCCGAAATATCGCGAAAGACCTGCCGGTTGCGCGCATCCAGCCGGCGCAGCACGCAGTCGAAGCCAAGGATCATATCGATGCCGCCCAGCCTTTCCTCGACCTCGCGCAAGGCCGCGCGCGTCGATTCGACCATGTCCTTGGGCTGGGCGATCGACAGCACGACGCCGTCGTCGATGGCGCAGAAAAACGACAGCGAGCCATCCGCGTGCATCCGCTGGATCGAGCGGCAGTAATATTCCCCGCCCACCTTCACCACCACGGGATGCGAGGCGAAGCTGAGCGGCGTCAGGGTCTGCGGGAGGATGCCGACCGAAGCGGCATATTCCTCCGCGGCATTGGTGGCGTTGAACTCCCGCACGATGCGGTGATCGGGATCGGAGGCGGTCACCACCAGCTTTTCGTCGGTGGGAATGAAATTGTCGGTCTTGAAGACGTGGAACGGAATTTCCGTGGCGACCAGCACGATGATGGCGCTGTCGGACGAGACCTTGCCGTTGGAGATCAGGCGAGTCGTCTCGAACTTCAAATCGTCACCGGCCGAGCCGCCGAGCAGCGGTATGTCGTCAAGACCCCAGTGGATGGCCGAGCTCACCGCTTCCTCGGCATAGGACAGCCCGTCGATAAAGCAGAGCGCGAAGGTGTTCCTGGTCCGCTCGCCGCCGAGCCGGGCGCGCAGCGTGCGCCGCAGGGCCTCGACCTCTTCGGTGATCCTGTCCATGCCCGAAGTCGACAAATTCTCGACCATGGTGCTGACCGCCGTGAAGGATGCCGAGGGCAGCAGCATCGCCAGCATGTGGCCTTCCTCGAGCCCCTGCGGCGTGATCTCGCCGGCGGTGGAACAGCCGGCATGACGGAGACACGGGGCGTGGACCGAGAGTGCCCGAGACAGGGCGCCGGCCTCGACGAGGCTCTGGGAAAAGAACACAAGGGCAAAGCCCGCATTGATTGCGGCAGCTTCCGCCGCCATCGCGCGTGCAAAAACATCCGGATCGGGCTCGTCCGTCGTCAGCGCCGACAAGCCGCATGCGTAGCGCGTCAGTGAACTGGTCAGCGGCGTTCTCCCGCATTTCCTCCGACGCTGTTTTTATGCGCTTCAGGATGCGCGGGCGTCGAGGGATATTGTTGCTTCCAATCGGCGTTTTGGCAATGGGCGAGGGGAATGCATCGCTGGCCTTGCCATGACCGAAAGTACAATGATCCGCCTTTTCCGTCGTGCTGTTTTTTGTGCATTGTGCGGTGTACGAATAACGCGTGGCCGAAGTGCCAACGGCTCGTCGGCGGCGTTATGACCAAGGTTGACACCCAGGGAGGGGCTATGTCGGACGTTTCGTTGTTGGTGAACGGCAAGCGGGTTGGCGGTGCCGTCGAGGATCGAACGCTGCTCGTCCATTTCCTGCGGGAGAATCTCGGTCTCACCGGCACCCATGTCGGTTGCGACACCTCGCAATGCGGCGCCTGCGTCGTCCATGTGGATGGCAAGGCGGTCAAGGCCTGCACCATGCTTGCTGTCCAGACGTCCGGATCGACCGTGGTCACGATCGAAGGTCTCGCCGACGGCGCCGACCTGCATCCCATCCAGGCGGCGTTCAAGGAACATCACGGTCTGCAATGCGGCTTCTGCACGCCGGGCATGATCATGACGGCTACCGACATGATCAACCGCCATCCCGAAGGCCTCGACGAAGCGACGGTGCGCGCCGAGCTGGAAGGCAATATCTGCCGCTGCACCGGCTACCACAACATCGTCAAGGCGATCCTGGCCGCATCGAAGACGATGGCTAAGGGAGCCAAGAGCAAGGCGAGGCAAGCTGCGTGAGGGACATGAGTGAGTAGTCAGTAGTCGGTAGTGAGTAGTTCGGCCTGAATTGGTCCCCTTTCACTACTCACTACTTTCCTACTCACTATGTCGGCAATTCGGGAGGACTTCTGATGGGTATCGAAGGTGTTGGCGCTCGGGTGGCGCGCAAGGAAGACAAAAGGTTCATCACCGGCGCCGGCCGCTATGTCGACGACATGGTGGTGCCCGGCATGAAGCACGCGGTCTTCGTGCGCAGCCCGCACGCGCATGCGCAAATCAAGAAGATCGACGTGAAGGCGGCGCAAGCCATGCCGGGCGTCATCGGCGTGCTGACCGGCAAGGAACTCAAGGCCGACGGCATCGGCAACCTGATCTGCGGCTGGATGATCCATTCCAAGGACGGCTCGCCGATGAAGATGGGCGCATGGTCGCCGCTGGCGGTCGACAAGGTCCGTTATGTCGGCGATGCCATCGTGGTGGTGGTGGCCGAAACCAAGGGCCAGGCACGCGATGCGGCCGAGGCCGTGGAGATCACCTACAAGGAATTGAAGGCCGTCGTCGATGCGACCAAGGCACTCGAGAAGGGCGCGCCGCAGGTGCATGCCGAGGCCGAGAACAATCTGATCTTCGATTGGGAGATCGGCGACGCCAAGACGACCGATGCCGCCATCAAGGCGGCGGCGCACGTCACCCGCATGAAGATCGTCAACAACCGGCTGGTGCCGAACGCCATGGAGCCGCGCGCCGCACTTGGCCATTACGACAAGGCCGAGGATCATTACACCTGCTGGACGACATCGCAGAACCCGCATGTCGCGCGGCTGGTGATGAGCGCCTTCTACAATGTCGCGCCCGAAAACAAGCTGCGCGTCATCGCGCCGGATGTCGGCGGCGGCTTCGGCTCCAAGATCTACATCTACCCGGAAGAAATCGTCTGTCTGTGGGCCTCGAAGAAGACCGGCGTGCCGGTCAAATGGGTCGCCGACCGTACCGAAAGTTTCCTCACCGACGCGCATGGCCGCGACCATGTCTCGACGGTGGAGATGGCCTTCGACAAGAACAACAGGATCACGGGTTTCAAGGTCGACACGATCGCCAATCTCGGCGCCTACATGTCGCTGTTCTCGTCCTGCGTGCCGACCTATCTCTATGCGACGCTCTTGTCGGGGCAGTACGACATTCCCGCCATCCATGCCAATGTGCGCACCGTCTACACCAACACGGCGCCCGTCGATGCCTATCGCGGGGCAGGGCGGCCGGAAGCCACCTATCTGCTGGAACGCACCATGGAGGCCGCGGCACGCGAACTCGGCGTCTCCCCGGCGGATCTCAGGCGCAAGAACTTCATCACCACGTTTCCGCACCAGACACCGGTGATCATGAACTATGACGCCGGCGACTATGCGGCCTCGCTCGACGCGGCGATGAAAACCGCCGACTATGCCGGCTTTGCCAAACGTAAGGCCGCGGCGGCGAAACAAGGCAGACTGCGCGGCATCGGCATGAGCTGCTACATCGAGGCTTGCGGCATCGCGCCGTCGGCGGCGGTCGGCTCGCTCGGCGCCGGCGTCGGCCTGTGGGAATCGGCCGAGGTAAGGGTCAACGCCGTCGGCACCATCGAGGTGCTGACCGGCTCGCACAGCCATGGCCAGGGGCACGAGACGACCTTCGCGCAACTGGTCAACCAGCGTTTTGGCGTGCCGATCGATTCGGTGTCGATCGTCCACGGCGACACCGACAAGGTGCAGATGGGCATGGGCACCTACGGCTCGCGCTCGGGCGCCGTCGGCATGTCGGCGATATCAAAGGCGCTCGACAAGGTCGAGGCCAAGGCCAAGAAGATCGCGGCCCACCTGCTCGAGGCCGACGAGGGCGACATCGTCATCGAGAATGGCGAGGTCAAGGTCGCCGGCACCGACAAGAGCCTGCCGTGGTTTCAGGTGGCTTTGGCTGCCTATACCGCGCACAATCTGCCTGCCGGCATGGAGCCGGGACTGAAGGAAACGGCGTTCTACGACCCGGCGAACTTCACCTTCCCGGCGGGCTGCTACATCTGCGAGGTCGAGATCGATCCGGAAACCGGAACGACAGAGATCGTCCAGTTCGTGGCGGCGGACGATTTCGGCAACATCATCAATCCGATGATCGTCGAGGGCCAGGTGCATGGCGGCATTGCCCAGGGCGTCGGCCAGGCGCTGCTGGAAGGCGCTTACTACGACGACAGCGGACAATTGCTGACGGCAAGCTACATGGATTATACGATGCCGCGTGCGGGCGACCTGCCGTCGTTCAAGGTCTCGACCTCGAACACCCCATGTCCGAGCAACCCGCTCGGCATCAAGGGTTGCGGCGAGGCCGGTGCCATCGGCTCGCCGCCGGCGGTGATCAATGCCATCACCGACGCCATCGGGATCACCGACATCGCCATGCCGGCCTCGCCGTCCACCGTGTGGGCCGCGATCCGCGCCGCGAAATGAGTGAGTAGGGAGTAGTGAGTAACGAATAGGACAGCGTGCCACCTCCGGCGGCCACTCCCTGCTCCCTACCGACTACTGACTACTCACTACTGCCTGACCACTTAGGGGAGGATCCCATGTACGCAGTCAATTATCACCGTGCCGCCTCGGTCGCAGAAGCCGCCAAGCTCGTGAAGAATGGGGACGCCAAGCTGCTGTCGGGCGGCATGACCTTGATTCCCGCCATGAAGACGCGGCTGGCGGCACCTTCCGATCTGGTCGACCTGTCGCGCATCAAGGACCTGCAAGGCGTCAAGGTGTCGGGCAAGACGGTCACGATCGGCGCCGCCACCACGCATTTCGACGTTGCCAAGGACGAGAAGCTGCGCAAGGCCTGCCCGGCGCTTGCCCATCTGGCGTCGCTGATCGGCGATCCGGCGGTGCGCCACAAGGGCACGATCGGCGGCTCGATCGCCAACAACGATCCGGCGGCGGACTATCCGGCCGCGCTCCTGGCGCTGGGCGCCACCATCCTCACCAACAAGCGCGAGATACCGGCCGACAAGTTCTTCAAGGGGCTGTTCGAAACCGCCTTGAAGGAGGGCGAGATCGTCACGGCGGTCTCCTTCACCGCGCCGGCAAAGGCTGCCTACGAGAAATTCCGCAACCCGGCCTCGCGTTATGCGATCGTCGGCGTGTTCGTGGCCAAGGGCAAGGACGGGGTCAGCGTTGCCGTCACCGGCGCCGGCGACGACGGCGTCTTCCGCTCGAAGGAGATCGAGGCAGCGCTTGCCAAGAGCTTCGACGCTGCTTCGCTCAGCGGCGTGAAAGTGCCGGCGAAGACCCTGATGAGCGACATTCACGCCTCCGCCGACTACCGCGCCAATCTGATCGCGGTCATGGCCAAGCGCGCGGTGGCGGCAGCCAACGCCTGACGCGAGATCAATTGCGAACGAGCAAAGGGGCTGTCACGGCCCCTTTTTCGTTGTTGTTGCCTGTGGCTGCCCAGTCCGGTGCAAGCTCGGCCGAGGCCCATACCGCCCAGAAATCGCATCGGCGATCATCTCGCACTTGCACAAACTTATATTGCACTGCAGTATGGGTTGGGGCGGGAATGCGAGCCGGGTTCGGACTGTGTACCGCCGTGCCCTTTCGCATGCCAATGCGAAGGGATCGGCATGTCCGAAATTTCCGCGACAGATATGGTTCCGTCCCGAGCGACCGCCGACCGATCGGCCAGGACACGGCTCGCCTATCTCGATGGCTGGCGCGGCCTGTCGATCGCGCTCGTGCTGATCGGGCATTTTTTCCCCGTTCCCGGCATCAATCTGGGTGTGCTGGGTGTCGAATTCTTCTTCGTTCTCAGCGGCCGGCTGATGGCCGAGATCCTGTTCATCGAACGCTATCCGCTGAAGAAATTCTTCAAGCGCCGCTTCTCGCGCATCTATCCGGCGCTGCTGGTCTTCGTCGTCGTCGCCATGGTCGCGCTCTCCGGCACGTTCATCGCCTTCAAATGGAAGGCGGCCCTGACCGCGCTGACATTCACCTACAATTATGCCGGAATTCTCCTGAACCGGGCCGGCGCGCTCGACCACATCTGGTCGCTCTGCATCGAAGAGCATGCCTACATCATCCTGGCGGCGATCAGCGCGGTCGTTGCCAGCCGCGACCGTGTCGTACCGCTGCTGCTGGTCCTGGCTGCGCTGGCCATGACCAATGGGGCAGTTTCCTACTGGTTCCTGCACATGGACTATGAAACCACGTACTGGCGCACCGATGTGCACATCGCCTCGATCCTGCTGTCGGCGGCGATCTGCTTGCTCAAGGCCGATGGCAAGCTGCCGTCCTTGTTGAAGGGACCCTATGTCGCCTTGGCAGCGGCCGCCGGCGCGGTCCTCCTGTTCATGGACCAGGTCCCAACCCCGATCCACTACCTGCTCGCGGTGCCGTTGCTGGCGCTCGCCGTCAACGCGCTGGATTTCAGCACGCGGCTGTTTTCCGGATGGCTGTCATCCCTGCCGATGACGACGCTGGGCCTGTGGTCGTATTCGCTCTATCTGTGGCAGCAGCCCTTCTACAAATTCGTCTACGAGCAGGGCAGCAACCCATGGCCGATGCTGGCCGGCGTCTTTGCCTGCGCGCTCTGCAGCTATTACCTCATCGAACGACCAGCGCGCGAATGGCTCAACCGCAATTGGTGAATGAGCGCCGCCGATGGCGGTCGCCACCGGATCAGGTGGCGATCTGCCTGACATAATAACGCACCGCTTTCTTGCCGCCATGGATCACCGCGTCGCCGACTTCGGCGAAGCCGAGGACGGCGTGGAAGGCGTCCGAGGCCGGGTTGGGCGGATCGGTGTTGACCTCGCAGGTGACCAGCGTGTGGCCGGCGCTCTGCGCATGGTCGAACAGGTCCTGATAGAGCCGGCGCGCATGGCCGCGGCCCCTTGCATGCGCCGCGACGACGACGCGGTCGACATAGACGAAGCGTTCGTAACGCTCGCGGAACCAGACGAAATTCGGGCTGTCGTAGTTCGCATCCTGGTCGAAGGTCATGATGAAGGCCTCGAGATCGCCGATGCGGCGCGCATAAAATGCCTCGCCGAGCAGGAAGGACAGCCGTTCGGCTTCGAGCCACGACAATTCGGCGGCGTGCTCGTTGTTGAGCGCCAGAATGGCGGCTTCATCGTCCTGCGCTATGTGGTCTATGGGAGAGGTCATGCCTTGGCCGCCGTGATCGTCGCCGCCACCAGCGGCGTATCGGTCAGCGTGTTGCGATATTCACGGTCGAGATCGGAGCCGCCCATGCCGACCTTCGGATTGCGGTAGCGCATGGCGCTCGGCACGTCCTTGAGGGCGGCGAAATGCATTTCGACGAGGCCTGTCTTGGCGCGCACCTCGGCGATGTTGCCGAGATCGAGGCCGCCGCAGCCAAGGATGATGATGCGTCCGCCGGCCTGGCGCACCAGGTCCGCCAGCAACGGCAAGCCTTCGATCGCGGTGTCGCGCTGGCCGCTGGTCAGCACACGGCCGACCTTGCAGCGGATCAGCGCTTCCAGCGCCTCGGCGGGATCGCTCGTCATGTCGAAGGCGCGGTGGCAAGTGACGTTCAGGGAGCCGGCAGCCTCGGTCAGTTCGCCCATGCGCTGCTCGTCGATGGTGCCATCGGCATTCAGGCAGCCGAACACCACGCCGGGCACGCCTAGCTCGCTGAGCGCGGCAACGTCGGCAAGCATCGAGCGATATTCACCCTCGCTGTAGAGAAAATCGCCGCCACGCGGCCGCACCATGACGTGGAACGGCACGGTTGCCTGATCGAGCGCGGCGCGCACCGTGCCGAGGCTGGGCGTGATGCCGCCCTCGACGAGGCTGGCGCAGAGTTCGACCCGGTCGGCGCCGGCGGCTTGCGCGGCGAGCAGGCCGTCGATGCCTTCGACACAGATTTCGATCAGCGGCGGGCGGGTTTGCGTGGTCAAGGGTCGATCCAGTTCATGATGCCGTGGAGAGCCCTAGCACCGGGACGGCTGACGCGAAAGCGTGAACCCCACGCCGCCATTTGGACCAGGCGAGATTTCCCTGCTTGCCCGTCCTGCACGTGGGACAACGCGGGAAGGCGGCTGACGTTCTTGCCTTCGGGATATAGTCTTGGCGGCTACTGGCGCAATTCCGTGTTCTTGGCGCCTTCCTCGACCTGATCGATCACCAGGAGCTTGACCGGCCCGTCACCAATGTTGGTGGCCTGGTGCCACTGGCCGATCATCTCGATGATGAAATCGCCTGTCTTGTAGGTGTTGGCGTTCCCGGTCTCGACATTGGTGACCTTCAGCGTTCCGGCCTCGACATAGGCGTAGCGCGGGAAGGGGTGGCGATGGACCGGCAAGGTCGCGCCGGGCGCGATGTCATAGGTCGAGACCAGCACCTGCACGTTCTTTTGCGGCAGCGTGATCGGCTGGCCGGATGCCGTGGTGGTGCGTGATGCGAGCGGTGTCACGACGACCGGGGTTCCACTGCTGTCGAACGCCAGGGCACAATTTGCATAAAGCGCGGCCGCAGCCAGCAACGCCGATGCCAGGATTTTCCGCATGATGTCCTCCCTTTAACGCAGCATCTATCGCGCGACGGCGGGAACGTGCAAGGGAAGGCTGTCGCCGCGAAGGCCTGATACATGCCCGATCACGAATGGCCGTGACGCGGCTCCTAAAAAATTTTCGGGCGACCTCTTGAACAGAAAAACCGTGATTCCCAGATCGTTTTCCGTCGAGGCTTCGGCTCGACAGACCGCGTCGCGGCGACGCCGCGGCGACCCCAAACCATGTTGCTTTACGGAGGATATGGCTATGAGAAGCTTTGATTATTCCCCTCTTTACCGCACCACGGTCGGCTTCGACCGGCTGTTCGACATGCTCGAAAACAGCGTGCGCTCCGAGTGGCCGCCCTACAACATCGAGAAGAATGGCGACAACGACTATCGCATCACAATGGCCGTCGCCGGTTTCGGTCCTGATGAAGTGGAGCTTGTGCAGAACGGCCCTGAATTGTTGGTAATCGGGCAGAGGAAGCCCGATCAGCAAAATCGGGAAATCCTCCACCGTGGCCTGGCGATAGGCAACTTCAAACAGGCGTTCAAACTCGCGGACCACGTCAAGGTCAAGGCGGCCAATATCCATAATGGTCTGCTGTCGGTGGAGCTGGTCCGCGAAGTGCCCGAGGAACTCAAGCCTCGGCGCATCGCGATCGGCTCCGAAGCCAGAGCGGTACCGCTTCAGGATGGCGGCAACAAGCAGTCCGTGGATGCAGAGCCGCAACGCAAGGCAGCCTGACAGTGAACCTCAGTCTGTGGTCCGCCTCCCGGCTTGGCCGGGAGGCACAGATCGCGGAGAATGGAGATGAGATCCCAAGCATACAGTTTTCACGAATCCAAACCGACAGATCACGCTGCGGAATTCGCTGCGATTCGTAGGCCCGAGGACGTCCTGAACGAGGACATGGCGATCGGCGAAAAGCGGGCTCTGCTCGCCTTCTGGGCTTCAGACGCCCATGCGGTTCCTGACAATCCCACCCTACGCCAATTGGACAACGGTGCGATTGCGCGGGTCAGCGAGATTCTTGGCGCGCTCCACGCCCTGGACGGGATTGGGCGCAAGCCGCCGGTCGGGGCATCGTTTGACCGCCGTCCGTCTTCAGGCCGGCGTCGCAACGAAACCAGGCGCCACTGGCTGCGATACCCCTGGCGAGATGACGATGATGATGATCCACCGCCGGTTCCGGCATTTGCCGGCGTCCCGCCCAGACGTGGGGATGGCGGCATGTTCGCGGAGCCTGAGCATGCCGTCGCGTGAAAAGCCGAACCAGCAAATCAAATCGTTCAACCGAATGGAGGACCATATGGGCGACAGGACATTCGATGGACCGGTGTTGGTCAAGAATGGCCAGTTCATTCAAGAATTAGGCAGCCTCGAGGATGCATTCGACTTCCTGGACGAGTGGCCCCGGGAGCGGCGGGGGCCAATCTTCGAAACGGCCTTCCGGGCCTGCCAGCGTGCTTACGACGGCCAGATTCCACTCTCGGTCGCGCGCGATGCCGTCGCTGGATTTGCGAGATCCGTCAAGATTCTGCACGAGCCGCTTGCACCGCTGCCCTGGATGGACGGCACCAAATCCGGCCGCGGCGGGGTGGCCGTCTAACCGCGACAACGGCAGCGGCACTGACGGCATCCGCTTTTTTACCAAGAACGGCTTCGATTGGACCTCATCGGCGAGACAATATCGCCGATGAGGTCGGGCATTCGGATGGTGGAGACATCGTCCTACTCCATCACATGTGGAGTATGCCGCTTGTCCTCCTTGGGATCGACGTCAATACGGGCCCTTTTCGGATCAAAGGCGCCATGACGCGCGATGGCCAGGGCCGCGGTATCCGGCGTCTCATACGCCCACATGAAGTCGTCGGCCGAGCCGCCGACAGCATGAACACGCCAATAGCTCGCGGTGCCCTTCAGCGCGCACTCGCTGGTGGTGTTGGTCTTTTCGAAAAGGTCGAAATAGATATCCTCGAAGGGGATATAGAATACCGGCTCATGACCTTCCTCCCGAAGAATTTTCGCTCGGTCGGTGGCGGCGACTATGGCGTCGGAAAACCGGACCGTCACCGTGCCGAGGAATGGTTCTATGCTCATGCCGCCGATAGGGCGCCTGGAAATCGCTTCTGAACCTTGCATCTGAATTCTCCTTGGCCAGCGACTTGATGGTCGGATGACATTGTCTTCCACGGATGAAGTCGAAATGCGCAGCAGTGGATTGAGGTTCCGGTCTCTCCGGAAATCCTGCCGCCTTGCACGACCAAACTGGATCGACCGGGGCGAAGAAAGCTGCGACCACGGGCAATGCGATGCATGCACCGTGCTCGTCGTGGAAAACGGGTCCCTCTCCCGCCTGAGCTTCGCGGCAACGGCCGGGGCAGTTGGCTGATCGCATCGTGTGGACCGCCAGGAAGGCCTGAAAACGTGAAAAATGAGGGCTTCGTATGGAAGGTGGCTCCCCGGGCCGGATTCGAACCAGCGACCAACCGGTTAACAGCCGGTTGCTCTACCACTGAGCTACCGGGGAACGGAGGCTCTTTGAGCAAGTGGCGCAGCCTATAGCAAACCCGTTTCGGCTTTGCAAAGAAGCATTTCGCATTTTTCCGAGACTTTTTCGCGCAGCGGTTTCTCGCAATAGGCCTTGCTCGCCCTCATATTAGCCGTCTTGACGATGGCGCGGAACCGAAAGGGCGGTCGCGGCTTTCGTAAAATGACATTGTCGAGCCCCAGGACAGGCCAGCCATTCACGATGACCGCAGCGGACGAAAACCGGGCACCAGCACGAAAGATCTCGGTTTTCGGGCGGCAATTCACCATGCCGCGGTCGCGCGGGCTGAGAATCGCCATCGGCGTGCTTTTGACCATTGGCGGCATTCTCGGCTTCCTGCCGATTCTCGGTTTCTGGATGGTGCCGCTCGGATTGCTGGTACTCTCCTATGAATTTGCCATGGTGCGGCGCCACCGCCGCCGTTTTGTCGTCTGGTGGGAGCGGCGGCGCCGGCCTGATTGAGCGGGCAGGCAACGCCTGCAAGCGCGTGGCGTCTCTCGTGATTTCCCATTACACATAATGATCTGCTAATGTTCGTCGTCGCCGTAGTGCGCGACGCTTCTATGCGGAGGGTCAGATTCATGCCGAGGAAACCGCGCGGAATGCGTGGTGGCCGCTTGACGCCATTTTCGCCGCAACCTATTGGAACCGGGTGGAACGCCGGGAGCAACGAGGCCTCGTGGCGGAGTGGTTACGCAGAGGACTGCAAATCCTTGCACCCCGGTTCGATTCCGGGCGAGGCCTCCAATGCCCCAGGCTCCCGCGCGCCAGCGCCGGAGCCTGAAGTTCCTATCCAATGGGCCGCGATCGTGCCGCGGAAAGCGAGGCTTGGAACATGAGCGCTGAATTTTCCGAACTTCGCGTCAAGATGGTCGACGGTCAGGTTCGCACCACCGACGTGACCAGCGCGCCGCTGCTGGAAGCCATGCTTGTCGTGCCGCGCGAGGTTTTCGTCGGCGAGCGCCAGCGCGATCTCGCCTATATCGACGAGGACATCCGCGTCGCCGACAGCGCGGACGGCGCGCGCTACCTGATGGAAGCCTCGCCGCTGGCCAAGCTGATGCAACTGGCCGAGATCAACCCGACCGATTCGGCGCTCGATGTCGGTTGCGGGACCGGCTATGCCTCGGCGATCCTGTCGCGCCTGGCGCGGTCCGTCGTGGCGCTCGAAAGCGATTCGGCCTTGGCGCAAACCGCCGCGTCGACCCTTTCCGGCCTTGGCTGCGGCAATGTGACCGTGGTCCAGGGCGCGCTGGCGCAAGGCCATGCGGCCAAGGCGCCTTACGATGTCATCTTCGTCGGCGGCAGTGTCGGCAAAGTGCCGGCTCCGCTGCTTGACCAACTCGCCGAAGGCGGCCGCCTGGTCGCGGTCGAAGGCCAGGGAAATTCGGGCGTGGCGCGACTTTTTTTCAAGGCCGGGGGGGTTGTAACCGGGAGAAGGGCATTTAATGCGGCAATTAAGCCACTACCCGGATTCGAACGTGAGCATGCTTTTGAATTCTGAATGATTTGGCCTTGCAGCAAAGGCTTTGTCATGGTCGCTTGGATTTGAACGATCGTCGCTAATCCCAGACTGGGGGCACTTTGGGCTGCGCGACAGGGAACATGAAACACGCCGTTCGGGCTGCTCAAAGGGAGAAGCTGGCGCGGCGCGGTTCCCATGGAAAACGAATGAGGGTTAAACCGTGCCGTCAGTACGCAAGTCACTTTTCACCGCCGTCCTCGTTTCGGCGACCGCGCTATCCCCGCTCGGCGCTTCGGCCGAGACCATCACCGGTGCTCTTGCAAAAGCCTACCAGTACAATTCCACGCTGAATGCATCGCGTGCCGGTGTGCGTGTCACCGACGAGAGCGTGGCCATCGCCAAGTCGGGCTGGCGCCCGACGGTTACGGGTTCCGCCAATATCGACTACACGAACACGCGCCAGGCAAATGGCGGCGGCAATTCGAAGCTGACAAGCGGCAGCTACGGCATCCAGATCAACCAGTCGCTGTTCGACGGCTTCCAGACGAGAAACAACGTCGCGGCCGCCGAATCCCAGGTCAAGGCGTCGGTGGAAAGCCTGCGCAACACCGAGGAGAACACGCTGTTCAACGCGGCCACGGCCTACATGGACGTGATTCGCGACCGGCAGATCGCGGTGCTGACCGAGCAGAACCTGCAGTTCCTGACCGAGCAGGCGCGCGCGGCGCGCTCGCGCTTCGAGGTCGGCGAAGGCACGCGCACCGACGTCGCGCAGGCCGATGCCTCGCGCGCTTCCGCAGTGGCGTCGCTGAGCGCTGCTCGCGCGCAGGCGCTGGCAAGTGCAGCAACCTATCACCAGGTCGTCGGTGACGAGCCAGGCAAGCTCAAGGCCGCTTCGCCCTTGGGCCGGCTGCTGCCGTCGAGCCTCGGCGCCGCGATCGCCATCGGCTCGGCCGAACACCCGGCCATCCTTGCCACCCAGCATCTGGTCGACGCCGCGGCGTTTTCGGTGAAATCGTCGGAGGGCGCGCTGTTGCCGCAATTGTCGGCTTCGGCCGGCGTTTCGGAGAACTACCGCAACTCCATCCCCGAGGTGACGGGTTCCAACGGCAATTCGACCTCGGCCAATATCGGCGCGACGCTGACCATCCCGATCTATTCCGGCGGCCGGACCTCGGCGATCGTGCGGCAGGGCAAGGAGTCGCTCGGCCAGGCGCGTATCCAGGTCGACGTCAGCCGCGACCAGGTTCGCCAGGCCATCGCCACGGCATGGTCGCAATACACCGCCGCGCAGCAAAGCGTATCCGCCAACAGGCAGGTGATCGACGCGGCGCAATTGGCGCTGAACGGCGTCATCGAGGAGCGCAATGTCGGCCAGCGCACCACGCTCGACGTGCTCAACGCGCAGGCCACCGTGATCACCGCCAAGATCAACCAGGCCAATTCCGAACACGATGTGGTCGTGGCGAGCTATGCCATCCTCTCGGCAGTCGGCCGCCTGTCGGTCGACCGGCTAGGCTTGGCGGTGACGAAGTACAGGCCCGAAGAGCACTACAACGCCGTCAAGGACAAGTGGATCGGCCTGCGCACGCCGGATGGCCGCTAGGCCTCTTCGTTCGAACGGCGTTTCCAGGCTGGGCAGTTCAATCGGGCACGCCCGGCTGACGCTGGCCTTGTCTCGAGTGCTGACGGGGAGCCGTCATACGACTTTGGCGGAATCGCTCTAATCTGTTGAAATCCCACATGTCCCCAGATTGGGGATTCTCGTGCGGCGATCCGTCGGTTACGCTGCCGTCATGATTCGAATCCGGCTCTTGCCGGAGCGGAAAACCTGCAACGGGTCACAAGGGCGGCGGATGTGACGATGGCAACGGCAAGCAGCGCGCAGCGCGAACCTTCCATGGAAGAGATACTGGCTTCCATCAGGAGGATTATCGAAGACAGCGACAGCGGCCGCAAGCAGCCCGGCGACGCCGAAGAGTCGCGGGCCGATGAGTTGCGGCAGGACCTGGAACCCGTACCGAGTGCTGTTGCCGCCGCCGACATCGATGCCTTCCGCGCCGAACTGCATGCCGCCCCCGAGGTCGGGAAATCGGCGGTGATGGCTGAAGTCCAGGCGCCGGCCGTACGGCCGGAGATCGCACGCATGGAAGTGCCGCCGCGTGCCGATCCGGCTTTGGGCAGGACGCCGACAACGCTGGCCGAGGTCAGCGCCCGGGTCGCCGCGGAGCCAGCGCCTGCCGCCAGCCGCGACGCGCCGGCGGCTGCCGCGGAGGTTGCGACAAGCGAAGCCGTCGTCGCCGACTGGCGTCGCGAGATCGCGGCCGTTGGCGAGCAAGCCAAGGCGATGCCGGATCGGAGCATCCGCAAGCCAGTGCCCCAGCCGGAGGTGTCGGCGAGCGAGCCGGCGGCGGAACCCGCGATCGAGCGGTCTTCGTCAAGCGATGCTCCAACGGGCACGGCCCAGGCGCGTGCGGCGGCAAACGAAGCGCACGCGGTGCGTCCCGCGATTGTTTCCGAACATACCGGCCGGCAGGTCGCGGCTGCCTTCGGCGAACTGTCCGACGCGTTTGCCAGCCGCAGCAAGAAGACATTCGACGAGATGGCCGAAGAAATGCTGCGGCCGATGCTGCAGGATTGGCTGGATAACAATCTGCCGACGCTGGTCGAAAGGCTGGTGCGCGAGGAAATCGAGCGCGTGGCGCGCGGGGCGCAGTAATCTCCGCCAACGACCACTCTCGAAACGCCGCCCATGAGGCGGCGTTTTTGTCGATGAGATCAGCCCGCGCTGGTCGCGAAGCAGATGAGGTTGCCGTCGGGATCCATCACGATGAACGTGCGGGCGCCCCAGGGTTCGGTCCGCAATGTCTGGTGGAACGGGGCCGTGGCCGCCTGATATTCCAGAAACAGGGCTTTAATGTTGTCGACAACGATCGTTGCCGCCAGCAGGTCATCGGCCGGACTGGCGGCGAGTGGAGGCTTGTCGACGTGACGCAGGTTGAGCCGTGCGCCGTCGCGGATGATTTGGGCGTAGAAGGGCGGCTCACCATAGGTGAAGCGCGTCTCGAAGCCGAGCTTTTGCCGGTAGAAATTACAGGCCGTTACGATGTCGCGGACAAAGAGCTGCGGCTCGGCAAAGGCAAGATGCGGTTTTTCGGCGTCTGTTGCCACATGATCTGTCACGGCTTGAAGGCCTCCCTTCAACGCCTCCCAGCTTTCGAACCCTGACTTCCTGGCGACAAGTTCCTGGGCATCGGCAAGCTTGAAGCCGTGATCGAGGATTTGGCTGTCGCTGAGATCGTGAAAACGCGGCAAGAGCCATCCGATCACGGCGGCGACGGGATAGTACCGCTCGCGGTGCCATTTCAGATAGAGCTTGGCCTGTTTCTTGTGGTGTTCGAGGGTCTGCATGGGCGCATTTGTGGGGTTGAGGTGGCGTAGGCGGGCAATGCCCCTCCGGCCGGAAGCCGATGCGCCCTACAGCAGCGCCTGTACGGTATGGCTATGACGCCCGGCGGTCAAGCTGCGAGTGCCTCGCGCCAGGACATTCGTTGAAATGAGAGCCGGCACGCCTATTTGCTTCTCATGATCCAGGCTGCCCTCGCGGTTGACTTGGCCAAGACCTTCCGATTTACACCGAACCAGCAAAATTCCCGACAGCGCGGACCGTTTTCCCATGCTTGAAAAGACCTACGACGCAAAAACCGTCGAGCCGAAGATCGCCAAGGTGTGGGAGGAAGCCGACGCGTTTCGCGCCGGCGCCGGCGCTGAAGAGGGGGCCGAGGCCTTCACCATCGTCATTCCGCCGCCCAACGTCACCGGGTCGCTGCATATGGGCCATGCGCTCAACAACACGCTGCAGGACATTCTGGTTCGCTTCGAGCGTATGTGTGGCAAGAACGTGCTGTGGCAGCCCGGCATGGACCATGCCGGCATTGCCACGCAGATGGTGGTCGAACGCCGGCTGATGGAAAAGCAGATCCATCGCCGCGACCTCACGCGCGAGGAATTCATCGAGAAGGTGTGGGAGTGGAAGGCTGAATCGGGTGGGTTGATCTTCAACCAGCTGAAGCGCCTCGGCGCCTCCGCCGACTGGTCGCGTGAACGCTTCACCATGGACGAGGGCCTGTCCAAGGCCGTGCTGGAAGTATTCGTCACGCTCTACAAGCAAGGGCTGATCTACAAGGACAAGCGCCTTGTGAACTGGGACCCGAAACTGTTGACCGCGATCTCCGACCTCGAGGTCGAGCAGCAGGAGGTCAACGGCAATCTCTGGCATTTCCGCTATCCGATCGAAGGCGCGGCCTTCGATCCGGAAAACCCGAAGACCTTCATCATCGTGGCGACGACGCGCCCCGAGACGATGCTTGGCGATACGGCTGTCGCTGTTCATCCCGGCGACGAGCGGTTCCAGCATCTCATCGGCAAGAATGTCGTCCTGCCGATCGTCGGGCGCAAGATCCCCGTCGTGGCGGACGAGTATTCCGATCCCGAAAAGGGGTCGGGCGCGGTCAAGATCACGCCGGCGCATGATTTCAACGACTTCGAGGTCGGCAAGCGCCACAAGCTGCCGGCGATCAACATCCTGACCGTCGAAGCCGCCATCAAGCTCCGGGATAATGAGGACTTCCTCGCCGGTCTCGATGTGACGCCGGAGCGTCAGGCTGTCTGGGACGAGCTCGACGGCCTCGATCGTTTCGTCGTGCGCAAGAAGATCGTCGAGCTGATGGAGGCGGGCGGCTTCCTCGACAAGGTCGAGCCGCATCGCCATGCCGTGCCGCATGGCGACCGCGGCGGTGTGCCGATCGAGCCGTACCTGACAGAGCAGTGGTACGCCAACGCGGCGGAACTGGCCAAGCCGGCGATCGCCTCGGTGCGTGAGGGGCGCACCAATTTCGTGCCTAAGAACTGGGAGAAGACCTATTTCGACTGGATGGAGAATATCCAGCCCTGGTGTATTTCGCGCCAGCTGTGGTGGGGGCATCAGATCCCGGCCTGGTACGGACCGGACGGGCGCGTCTTTGTCGAGAAGTCCGAGGAAGAGGCGCTGGGCGCGGCGATCGAATATTATCTGGCGCTCGAAGGCCCCTGGAAGGCCTGGGTCGAGGACAAGCTGGAGAATTTCAAGCCGGGCGAGATCCTGACGCGCGACGAAGACGTGCTCGACACCTGGTTCTCGTCGGCGCTTTGGCCGTTCTCGACGCTCGGCTGGCCGGACCAGACGCCGGAACTGAAGACCTACTACCAGACCGACGTGCTGGTGACCGGCTTCGACATCATCTTCTTCTGGGTCGCCCGCATGATGATGATGGGCCTGCACTTCATGGACGAGGAGCCGTTCCATACCGTCTATGTGCATGCGCTGGTGCGCGACAAGAACGGCGCCAAGATGTCGAAGTCGAAGGGCAACGTCATCGACCCGCTCGACCTGATCGACGAATATGGCGCCGATGCGCTGCGCTTCACGCTGACCGTGATGGCGGCGCAGGGACGCGACGTGAAACTCGACCCGGCGCGCATCGCCGGCTATCGCAATTTTGGCACCAAGCTGTGGAACGCCACGCGCTTCGCCGAGATGAACGAAGTCGCGCGCAATGACGATTTCTGGCTGAACGACGCAAAGCTCGCGGTCAATCGCTGGATCCTGACCGAGCTGACCCGGGCCGCGCGCGAGGTCACCGACGGCATCACCTCATACCGCTTCAACGAGGCGGCGGGAGCCGCCTATCGCTTTGTCTGGAACCTGTTCTGCGACTGGTATCTGGAATTGCTGAAGCCGGTGTTCATGGGCACGGACGAGGCGGCCAAGGCCGAGAGCCGCGCCTGCGTCGCTTTCGTGCTCGACGAGATCTACAAGCTGTTGCATCCGATGATGCCGTTCATGACCGAGGAGCTGTGGGCGCAGACGGCGGGTGAGGGCAGGGAACGCGCCTCGCTGCTGTGCCATGCCACCTGGCCCTCGCCGGATTTCGAGGACGCCGAGGCGGCCGCCGACATCAACTGGCTGGTCGACCTCGTCTCAGGCATCCGCTCGGTGCGCTCGGAGATGAATGTGCCGCCGGCGGCAATAGCGCCGCTGGTCGTGGTCGGGGCCAACGCGGTGACGCGCGAACGGCTGGCTCGCGAGGACTCGGCGATCAAGCGGCTGGCGCGTGTCGGCGACGTCTCGCTCGCCGATGCGGCACCCAAGGGTTCTGCGCAGATCGTGCTCAACGAGGCGACGATCTGCCTGCCGCTTGGCAGCCTGATCGACCTCACCGCGGAGGCCGCGCGGCTGCAGAAGGAACTGGTCAAGGTGACCGAGGAAATCGCGCGCCTGCACAAGAAGCTGTCCAACGAACGGTTCGTCGCCAGTGCGCCGGCCGAGATCGTCGAGGCCGAACGCGAAAAGCTGGCCGAGTATCGCGACGCCCAGGACAAGCTTTCGGTGGCATTGACCAGGGTACGTGACGCCGGCTGAAGGGCAGATTCGCGAGACTTTAGCACCCTCTAAAATGGGCGGTCTTTCGCCTCGAAATCGGCATTCCGTTGCGTTAATTTTGACGTAAACGGAAGTTTTTGCCCCATTGTTGCCATAATGTAACAATGGGGCCTGTTTCCCCTAAAACCGCTGTTTTGGAGCCTTTTCTGGCCTTTTTTGTATATTTTTTCGCTCGGCTGAGTGGGCGTCAGGCCCTTTTTGAGCTTGGGCCCGTCCCTCTGCATTTTGTCGAAAATGCGTTTAGCGGGCATGTACGTGTACGCCCTGGAATTCGTTGTTGCGCCGTTAACCTGAATTGGTTCTAGCTTGATCCACTAGTTATTCGGGGAGGACATCCATGAACAATTTGCGTCTGAAAGCACTGCTGGGGGCAGGGTGCTTTTCGGTGGCCTTGATGGGTTCGGCACACGCTGGCGGCTTCTCGCGCGGCAATGCCGATACGGATATTATTTTCGAGGACGGCAATTTCAACATGCGCGCTGGCGTGACGTATGTTTCGCCGCATCGTGAGTTCACGAAGAACCCAAACCCGGCGCTCGTAGGTACCGAATATACGGACGACTACGTCATCCCGTCTGCGGCTGTGAAGTTCAACCTGACCGACAATTTGCGTTGCGCAGGGACGATGGTGGACAACAATGGTGGTTCGACCACTTACGACTTCCCGAAGGTCAGTGGAAAGCTCGCCGAGGACTTCACGACCAATGAAAAAGCGCTGACATGCGGCGTTAAATTCAGTGTTGGACGCGGTAATCTTTGGCTCCTCGGCGGCGGGTTCACGGAAAATCTCGACTACAACCGCGTCAATGCGCTGGGGACGCTTCCTCCATTCAATGTTGCACTCCCAAATGCAAACCTTCAGTTGTCGGGACAGGACTTTGGTTACCGCGTCGGAGTGGCGTACGAGATTCCTGAAATAGCTCTCCGCGCTCAGGTAATGTATCGGTCTGGAACCAGCTATGGCGCAGACGGCAGCCTCACGGTGCCGACAGCGGCTTTGCTGGGAGCGCAGGCTAAACAACTCCAGGCCGCCGCCATAGCTGCGTTCGGAAGTGGCAATCCTGTGCTTGGTGCCGCGCTGGCCCAGCAAGCAGCTGCGGCGCTAACGCAGGCCAACCTTGCTGCCGCCAATGGCTTGGAAACCACTGCGCCCGCCACCGGGACAGGCAATCTGCCGCAGAGTGTCGAAATGAAACTTCAGTCCGGCATCGCGCCCGGCTGGCTGGCTTTCGGCTCAGCCAAATGGACGGATTGGAGTGTCCAAAAGGCGCTCATTGTGAACTCCCCCATAACCAACACCATAGACACCTATAACTGGAAGGACGGCTGGACGATCACGGGCGGCGTAGGACATGCCTTCACCGACCGGCTATCCGGTCTTGTCAGCCTGACATGGGATCAGGGCGTTGGAACTGGTTGGGATCTCACGAGCGATACCTATACGCTTGGCATCGGCGGGTCCTATAAGGACGGTATGGGCGGCGAACTGCGCGGCGGCGTTGGTTTCAGCTACCTGACGTCGGCAACCGAGACGCAGTATGCAGAAGTACCAGGGGTGTCCGGCAATCAGGCGGTCAAAGCCGGCTACGCCGTTGCAGTCAATCTTGGGTACGCCATCAAGTGGTAATTTCTGTGATTTCGAAAACAAAGAGGCCGGGCATTGCCCGGCCTCTTTGTTTGGCTGGGCCTTGCTGCATTCCGGAAAATCCGCCCGCTCATTCACATTAGCTTCAATGCGGATATTGTCGTTGACGTAAACGGAAGTTTTTGCCGCGATGTTGCCATAATGTAACATCGGGCGAAACGTGACCCAAAATGACATTTTTATACAGGCCCTGGTTGGTTTTCCTGCGTTTTTCGCGAAGGGCGCTTTCAAAATCGCTGATTTGCGTGGTTCACGCTGCTCGGCGCGTGATTGGGAACCGCTTTCGGGAAATATGTACATGTACACCACTTGAAATCGTTGTTGCGTCTCCCCAGCGAATTGGTTCTTGCTTGGGTTGTGCTCGAATTCGGGGAGGGACTCATGGACAAGCTGAAGGCACTGCTGGGGGCGGGGTGCTTTTCACTGGCATTGATTGGCACAGCGGTGAATGCGGCGCATGCCGGCGGCCTGGAGCGTGGCGGCTACGACATCGACCTTTTGTTTGATCCGGCACCGTTCGCGTCGGATGTGGGGGCGACTTATGTGATGCCACAACGCGACGTCAAGAACGCGGTGGACACATCGGGCGGCGGCCTGACGGGCAAGAGCACTGCTCGCAACACCGAGGGGTACTGGGTGCCTTACGTCGGGGTCAAGGCAGCGCTTGGCCATGGCGTCGACTGTATGCTGGACTATTCGCAGCCCTGGGGCGCAAGTTCAAACCCGGGTATCTGGAACGGCTCCTATTCCAACACCAACACTCAGATCAAAAGCAACAACTATGCAGGAACCTGCTCCTACAAGATGGATGCTGGCAAAGGACAGCTTCGTTTCATCGGCGGTGTCTTCTACCAGGAGGTCTACGGCTTCAAGGAAAGCTACGCTAGCCCACTTCTTGGCACCACGCTTGGTCGTGTGGATCTGACCAGCAGCGGTTGGGGCTGGCGAGCCGGCATCGCCTACGAGATCCCCGATATCGCGTTGCGCGCCAGCCTTGTCTACAACTCACAGGTCAAGCTCGATAATATTTCGGGCACTCTGAACATCGGCGGCAGCGTGGCGGACATCTATGGCCCAACCCAGTCGATGCCGGATTCATTGGAATTGAAACTGCAGTCCGGCATCGCGCCGGGCTGGCTAGCTTTCGGTTCGGTCAAATGGGTCAATTGGAGTGTGCTGCAGAGTGTTCCGATTTGCTCGTCGGAGACCAAGGCCTTCGGATGCACGACGGTTTCTCCATACCCAGTCAGGCTCACCTCGCTCGACCTGATGTATCGTGATGGCTGGACGGTCACCGGCGGCATTGGCCATCAGTTCAACGAGCAGTGGAGCGGTGCCGCGCAAATCTCCTGGGATCGTGGCACGTCGCACGGCTATGGCGACCAGACCGATACATGGACCTTGGGCGGGGGTGTCGCCTATACGCCGCGACCCAACATCGAACTCCGTCTGGCGGGAGCAATCGGGGTGCTGACCAGCGGCCACTCTGGCGTGGTAGTTGATGCCAATGGTTATCCAGCCGGCACCGATGTCAGCTACGACTTTGGCAACGATCTGGTCACGGCGATTTCCGGCGGTCTCAAGATCAAATTCTAAGACTGTGAAAATGCTTCGAAAAAGGCCGGGCAATGCCCGGCCTTTTTCGTTTAGGCGGGGACTGCCGGCGAGCCCCTCATCCGACCTGCGAAGCCTATACGTCGGGCCGGTTGCGCCTTCTGCGAATGTGACGTTTTGGCAACACTTTCTGAACAACCCCCGCGCTAGAAGTCAGGCCGGGGAAATTGCCCATTTCCCGCCATAAACCCGGCGCACCTCGAACTTGTCTCGGGACACGCGCCAAAAGGCTCGGCGATGGGGCAGGCCGCACCGCCCGCGGCAAGGAAGAGAATGGACGCCAAGGTCGTTTCAAAGGCTAAGCTCCCTAGCCGCCATGTGACTGTCGGTCCGGCACGTGCGCCGCACCGGTCCTATCTCTATGCCATGGGCCTGTCGGCGGCCGAAATCGCGCAGCCGCTGGTCGGCGTCGCCTCCTGCTGGAACGAAGCAGCACCCTGCAACATATCGCTGATGCGCCAGGCGCAGGTGGTCAAGAAGGGCGTGGCAGCCGCCAACGGCACGCCGCGCGAATTCTGCACCATCACCGTCACCGACGGCATCGCCATGGGCCACCAGGGCATGAAGTCCTCGCTGGTATCGCGCGAGGTCATCGCCGATTCGGTCGAGCTCACCATGCGCGGCCATTGCTACGACGCGCTGGTCGGCCTCGCCGGCTGCGACAAGTCGCTGCCCGGCATGATGATGGCCATGGTGAGGCTCAACGTGCCGTCGATCTTCATCTATGGCGGTTCGATCCTGCCCGGCAGCTATCGCGGCCGCCAGATCACCGTGCAGGATGTGTTCGAGGCGGTCGGCCAGCACTCTGTCGGCACGATCGGTGATGCCGAATTGCTCGAAATCGAGCAGGCGGCCTGTCCCTCGGCCGGTTCGTGCGGTGCCCAGTTCACCGCCAATACCATGGCCACCGTCGCCGAGGCGATCGGCTTGGCTCTGCCCTATTCCTGCGGCGCGCCGGCGCCTTACGAAATGCGCGACCGTTTCAATTTCGCCTCTGGCGAAAAGATCATGGAGCTGATCGCGAAGAACATCCGGCCGCGCGACATCGTCACGCTGAAGGCGCTGGAGAATGCGGCAACCGTGGTTTCTGCCACCGGCGGCTCGACCAATGCCGCGCTGCATCTGCCGGCGATCGCCCATGAGGCGGGGATCAAGTTCGACCTGTTCGACGTCGCGCGCATCTTCGAGAAGACGCCTTACATCGCCGACCTCAAGCCAGGCGGCAAATATGTCGCCAAAGATATGTTCGAGGCCGGCGGCATTCCGCTGCTGATGAAGACGCTGCTCGACCATGGTTATCTGCATGGCGATTGCCTGACGGTCACTGGCCGTACTTTGGCCGAAAACATGCAGCACGTTGCGTGGAATGAGCATCAAGACGTGGTCCGCCCGGCCAACAGACCCATTACCCAAACCGGCGGTGTCGTGGGGTTGAAGGGAAACCTTGCCCCAGAAGGCGCGATCGTGAAGGTCGCGGGCATGGCGGAGTTGAAATTCTCCGGCCCGGCGCGCTGCTTCGATTCGGAAGAGGAATGTTTCGAGGCGGTGACGAACCGCGCCTATCGGGAAGGCGAGGTTCTGGTCATCCGCTATGAAGGGCCGCGCGGCGGTCCTGGCATGCGCGAGATGCTGTCGACCACGGCGGCACTCTACGGCCAGGGCATGGGAGGCAAGGTGGCGCTGATCACCGACGGCCGTTTCTCCGGCGCGACGCGCGGCTTCTGCATCGGCCATGTCGGCCCGGAAGCAGCGGTTGGCGGCCCGATCGGTCTCCTCCGGGATGGCGACGTGATCACGATCGACGCAGTGAACGGCACGATCGAGGTGGCGCTGTCGCAGAGCGAGCTCTCGGCGCGGGCCAAGACATGGAAGGCGCGCACGACCGACTATCAGTCGGGCGCGATATGGAAATACGCACAGACGGTAGGGTCCGCCAGGGATGGCGCGGTTACCCATCCGGGCGGTGCGCAAGAAACACACTGCTATGCGGATATCTGAGTTGTTGAGGTCAACACCAGAGTTGTTGAGGTCATCTGTCCTGCCGGCACTGGTCGCGGTCGCGATCTTTGGCGCCGTGGGCCAGGCCATGGCCTTCGACGACAAGGTGTTCGACGACAAGACCGGGGTGAAGCCGCAGTCGAGCCCCTGGGCGGTGTTCCAGTTCGGGTTCTCCGCCTACAAGAGCGGCCATAAGGAGCAGGCCGCCGAGGCCTACAAATATGCCGCCGAGAACGGCCAGATCGGCGCCACCTGGAAGCTTGCCCGCATGTATGCCGAGGGCGACGGCGTGGCCCGCGACGACTATGAGGCGTTCAAGTTCTTCTCGGAGATCGTCGACCAGGACGTCGAGCCCGGCTCGCCGGAAGAAAGCTATGTCTCCGACGCGCTGGTGGCGCTGGGCGACTATCTGCGCACGGGCATTCCCGGCAGTCCGGTCACGGAGAACGAGGTGGCGGCGCAGGAATACTACATGCGCGCGGCGGCCAACTACCGCAACCCGAACGCCCAGTTCGAGATGGGGCAGATGTTCCTGAAGGGCGAGGGCGGCGTGAAGGCCAGCGTCAAGCAGGCCGGGCGCTGGTTCCAGCTCGCCGCCGAGAAGGGCCATGCCGGCGCGCAGGCGACGCTTGGCCATTTGCTGTTCCAGAGCGGCAAGATCGTGCGCGGCCTGGCGATGATGACCGCGGCCCTCGAGCGCGCGTCGCCGGCCGATCAGCCCTGGATTCGCGGCATGCAGGAAGAGGCTTTCGCCGCCGCCGGCGAGGCCGACCGCCGCACCGCTATCTCGCTCGCCGACGATATCCTGACCAAGGGCAACAACGCCGATCAGTAGGGCTGAACGGCCGGGAGAAATTCCCGGCGGGGCAGCGGGCGTTCCAGGTCTCGTCTGTTGCTTGCCGACGAGACGATCTCAGGAAAATCAGTTTTCGGTCGGCTCCGTCGGCACCATGCTTGGCGCTGGTGTCGAGATCGGCGTGACATGCAGGTGCGGCGCCGTGGTGTTTGACGGGCAGCTATCCCCAACCTTCGTCCAGGACGTGTTGTTGAGCACCATGTCGCAGCGCGCCAGATGACTTTGGTCGGCAACCGTCAGACAGGCGACCTGGCCGACCGGATAGGATTTTCCATTGGCAAGGCATTCCGGCGCGGCGAAGGCCGGCACGATCGCGGCCGTGGCGAATGCCAGGCCGATCGGATAAAGCGCAAAACGAATGGTCATGGGAACCCCGGCCGCCGCCATGATGATTTCCCATCATGCGCCCGATTGTGGCGACACGAGGTCCGGTGATTCGGCGGCAGAAGGGGCTGCGTCAGGCCGGCTGCAGGGCAAGGTCGATCGCCACCGGAACGTGATCGGACGGTTTTTCCCAGGCGCGCACATGTTTTTCGATCGAGGCCGACGAGAACCGGTTCGCGGCTTCCGGCGACAGCAGCAGGTGGTCGATGCGGATGCCGTTGTTCTTTTGCCAGGCACCGGCCTGGTAGTCCCAGAACGTGTAGGTATCGGGCGCATCGGTGACCGCGCGCACGGCTTCGGTGAAGCCGAGATTGAGCAGCCGCCGGAAGGCCTGCCGTGTTTGCGGCTGGAAGAGCGCATCGCCCAACCAGTTCTCCGGGAACCGCGCGTCGATCGGCTCGGGAATGACATTGTAGTCCCCGGCCAGCACCAGCGCCTCTTCCAGCCTCAGGCGCTCCTGCGCCCAGCGCTCCAGCCGCGCCATCCAGGACAGCTTGTAGGGAAACTTCTTCTCGTCATCGATCGGGTTGCCGTTTGGCAGATAGAGCGAGGCGACGCGCAGCGCACCCTTGTCGGTCGAGAACACGCCTTCGATGAAACGTGCCTGTTCGTCGGTGTCGTCGCCCGGCAGGCCTCTGATGACCTCGTCGAAAGGAAGCTTCGACAGCAGCGCGACACCGTTGAAACCTTTCTGACCATGGGTCTCGACATTGTAGCCAAGCGCCTCGATCTCGGCGCGCGGGAACTGTTCGTCGACCGTCTTGATCTCCTGCAGGCAGACGATGTCGGGCGCGCTTTCGGTCAGCCAATGGGTGAGGTTGCCGATGCGGGCGCGCACGCCGTTGATGTTCCAAGTGACGATTTTCATGACGCTCTCATTATTCCTGCGGCGGGAGACGTTCGACGAGGCCGATCGTATTGCCTGCCGGGTCCTTTAGAAAGGCCATCCATTCGCTTTCCCCCGCCGGACCGAACTGGCCTTCGGTGTCGCGATGGACGAGAGCAGGTGGTGCGGTGAACGGAACGCCCGCGGCTTTTGCCTTGGCGTGGAAGGCTTCGAGGCCCGCTATGTCGAGATAGACGATGCCGGCCGGGATGCCGTCGGTGAACAGCAGCCTGACATCGCCAGCCATCATGAAGGCTATGCCGGGCGGATCGTAGCGGGCGTGTACACTCATGCCGAACACATCGCGCCAGAAGGCGAGGGTGATGTCGAGATCGCGCCCGGCCGACAGCGCGACCTGACGGACCGCGCCGATTATGGCCATAACGATATCGCTAGATGGAAAAACTGGTGCCGCAGCCGCAGGAGGCAACCGCGTTCGGGTTCCTGATCTGGAAGGACTGGCCCATCAGATCGTCGACGAAGTCGATCACCGAGCCGCCCATATAGACCAGGGACAGATCGTCGATCAGCACCGTGGCGCCGTCCTTCTCGATGGCGACGTCGTCGTCATTGCGCGCATCGACCAGATCGAATTTGTAGGAGAATCCGGAGCAGCCGCCGCCTTCGACGGAAACGCGTAGCGCCGTCTTGCCGGCTTCGGCCGAAACAATCCTGGCGATCCGCTTGGCGGCGGCCTCGGTCATCTCGACTTTCATGGCGGTCTTGGCATCAGCGCCCATGGGCGTCACCTTGCTTTCGGTTTCACATGATAGGTATGAAGCGCGACGGGGCAAGTCAACTGCGGCGGCATCAGCCATGACAAATGAGCTTGGCGACATCGGATTCGGCTATCGGCCGCGCGCGGCCTACGCCACCGATCCGCCGCGCTCGCGCGGCCGGCTGTTCGACGAGGTCGAAAGTCCGACCCGCACGCCGTTCCAGCGCGACCGCGACCGGATCATCCATTCGACGGCGTTTCGGCGGCTGAAGCACAAGACGCAGGTCTTCATCGCCCATGAAGGCGACCACTACCGCACCAGGCTCACCCATTCGATCGAAGTGGCGCAGATCGCGCGTGCATTGGCGCGGGCGCTGCGCGGCGACGAGGATCTCGCCGAGGCGGTGGCGCTGGTGCATGATTTCGGCCACACGCCCTTTGGCCACACAGGCGAGGACGCGCTGAACGAGAAGATGGCGGCGTGGGGCGGCTTCGACCACAACGCACAATCGCTGCGCATCGTGACGCGCCTGGAGGCGCGCTACGCCGAGTTCGATGGGCTCAATCTGAGCTGGGAGACGCTGGAAGGCCTGGTCAAGCATAATGGTCCGCTCACCGACGGCAATGGCAAGGGCCTGAAGGGGCCGGTCCCGCAGGCGATCCGCGACTATTCGCAATTGCAGGATCTCGAGCTCGATCGGTTCGCCGGCATCGAGGCGCAGTGCGCGGCGATCGCCGACGATATCGCCTACAACACGCATGACATCGACGATGGGCTGCGGGCAGGGCTGCTGACGCTGGACATGCTGAAGGCCGTTTCGCTGCCTGGAACGATCCTGAATGGGGTGCGCGAGCGCTATCCCAGGCTCGACGACGTGCGCACCGGCCACGAACTGATGCGGCGCCAGATCACGGCCATGGTCGAGGATGTGATCAAGTCGACGACCGCCAATCTGGAGCGTGTCAACCCAGGAAGCGCCGACGCGGTGAGGGCGGCGGGCGAGACGATGGTGACCTTTTCGGCCGAGATGGCGCAAGCCGAGAAGGAACTGAAGGCCTTTCTTTACAAGCATCTCTACCGGCACCAGGAGGTGATGCGGGTACGTGCGGACGCCGAGCAGATCGTCAGGGACCTGTTCGACGCCTATTTCGCCGACCCGCGCGCCATGCCGGACGGCTGGCGCGAAGGGTTGGACCGGGCGGAGGATCGCATCAAGGCGCGCAGCGTCGCCGATTTTCTGGCCGGCATGACCGACACCTATGCCCTCAAGGAACACAGGCGTTTGTTTGACCGCACCCCGGATTTGAGCTAGGGCGGGCTCGATTTGCCGGCCAAAGGGCTGGATTCGTCGTAAAGCCGCCAGAGCATACACCATGAACATCTTCGCCGATTTCACCGCGCGAGTCGTAAAGGCTGTCGAAGCGCTCGACCTGAAAGACAAGGACGGCGTTTCGCCTGATCTGTCGCGCATCGCGGTCGAGCCGCCGCGCGACGCCAGCCATGGCGACCTCGCGACCAATGCGGCAATGGTGCTGGCCAAGCCAACCGGCCAGAACCCGCGTGCGCTGGCCGAGAAATTGGCGGAAGCGCTGCGGACCGACAAGGATGTCGCCGCCGCCGAGGTGGCCGGTCCCGGCTTCGTCAATCTCCGACTCCAGGACGGCTTCTGGCAGGCGCACCTGTCGGCGCTTCTGGGCGAGGGGCGCAACTACGGCCGCTCGACGATCGGCGCCGGCCGCAAGACCAATGTTGAATATGTCTCGGCCAATCCGACCGGGCCGATGCATGTCGGCCATTGCCGGGGCGCCGTCGTCGGCGACGCGCTCGCCAATCTGATGGCGTTCGCCGGTTACGACGTGACCAAGGAATATGTCATCAACGACGCCGGCTCCCAGATCGACGTGCTTGGGCGCTCGGCGATGCTGCGCTACCGCGAAGCGCTTGGAGAAGATATCGGCGAGATTCCGGCGGGGCTTTATCCCGGTGACTATCTTGTCTCCGTCGGCGAGGCCCTGGTCAGGGAGTTCGGTCGTTCCTTGCTGCAGATGCCGGACGACGAGGCTCTGGCCATCGTCAAGGACCGGACCATCGATGCGATGATGGCGATGATCCGCGAGGATCTGGCGTTGCTCAACGTGCACCACGACGTCTTCTTCTCCGAACGCACGCTGCACGCCGACAATGCCAGGAAGATCCGCTCGGCGATCAACGACCTGACGCTGAAGGGCCATATTTACAAGGGCAAGCTACCGCCGCCCAAGGGCGAGAAGCCTGACGACTGGGAAGACCGCGAACAGACGCTGTTCCGCTCGACCGCCGTGGGCGACGACATGGACCGGGCGCTGGTCAAGTCCGATGGCGCGTTCACCTATTTCGCCGCCGATGTGGCGTATCTGAAGGACAAGGTCGATCGCGGCTTTGTCGACCTGATCTATGTGCTTGGCGCCGACCATGGCGGCTACGTCAAGCGCCTGGAAGCCTTGGCCCGGGCGATTGCCGGCGACGAGGTCAAGCTCACCGTTTTGCTGTGCAACCTGGTGAAGCTGTTTCGCGAAGGCGAGCCGGTGCGCATGTCGAAGCGGTCCGGCGATTTCGTGACGCTGCGCGAAGTGGTGGAAGAAGTCGGACGCGATGCGATCCGCTTCATGATGCTTTACCGCAAGAGCGATGCGCCACTCGACTTCGACTTCGCCAAGGTGACCGAGCAGTCCAAGGACAATCCGGTGTTTTACGTGCAGTACGCCTCGGCGCGCTGCCATTCGGTGTTCCGGCAGGCGAGCGAACAGTTGGGGGAGGCGAATTTCGACCGCAACAGCCTGGCGGCCGCGGCAAGGTCGCTGACCGATGAGGGTGAAATCGGGCTGATCAGGAAGCTTGCGGAATATCCGCGCCTGATCGAGTCCGCGGCCCTTGCGCTCGAGCCGCATCGGCTGGCATTTTATCTCTATGATCTGGCTTCCAGTTTCCATGGGCACTGGAACCGTGGCACGGATAATCCGGACTTACGTTTTGTTAAGGTTAACGACCGACAATTGACGCATGCCAGACTAGGGCTGGTGCAGGCTGTTTCGGACGTGTTGACGTCCGGCCTGACGTTGATCGGAGCCGCCGCGCCCACCGAAATGCGTTAGGTTTGACTAAAAAACCTGTCACCTTTTGCCCACATTGCGCTGGTAAGGGCCAACCCTGCGCGACGTCCATGGCGTCCGAATGAGTGCGAGTTCGGGAACAATAATGGCAGACAGAACCCAGCTGAGAGTAGCCGACAACAACGACATCGCCGACGATGATCCGTTCGCGGAACTGACCAGGATCATGGGATTCGACCCACGCCAGCCGGTCAAGGCGCCGGCCCAGCCGAAAGCCGATGTCACCGGTCCATCCGCGGCAGAGGGCGATTTCGACATCGACCTCGAAAAGGAACTGATGGGCGAATTCGACGCTGCCGACAGCGTGGCTGCTCCGCTTGTCGAAGCTCATGAGCCGGCATTCGAGCCTGTGGCCGTCGATGTTGCGGACGACGATCTTGCGCTGTCGCTCGACGATGATTTCCACCTGGACTTGACTGATGTCGACGACCATGCGGCCGTTGCCAGCCATGGCAACGCCGGCGCGGCGCAAGCCGTGCCATCCGTTGAGCCCGCCTTCGACGGCGATTTCGACAATGCCGTCGCCAGTTCGCTCGAGGACGTGTCGCCTTTTGACGACGATCTGCCAATGGAGGACGAGCTCGCCGCCTCGCTCGACCGGGATTTCCGTATCGAGGACGAGGCCGCCGAGACCCGGCACGCCGTTGCCGAGGCTGCGGTTGTCGAGGCGCCGCCTGCCGTCGGGCCGGCCTCCGATGATGAATTTGACGACGCCGTCGCGATCTCACTCGAAGACGAGTTGATGCTCGACGACCATTCCATTGATCAGCGCCATGCGGCCGCTGTCGAATATGCTGAACCGGTGCAGGCCGCCGCGAATGAAACCCAGGTGATCTCCGATGAGGATTTCGTCGGCCACTTCGACGATGCCATGGCCGACGTCGACATGGATTTTGACGTTCGAGCGGATGAACCGGTCGCTTTCGATGAGGAGCCGGCGCACGAGTTGCTCGCCGATGCCGTCGAGACGCAGGACGAAATTCCAGGCGCCGAAGCCGTTTCGGATGACGCTTTCGACCTGAATCTGGACGACGCGTTTGCCGTGCCTGCCGAAGAGCCCGTTGCCGAGATCGCCGCGGCCCCCGCGCAGCCGGCAGCGCCCGTGGCAAGCATTGCGCCGCCGGCGCAAGCCCCCGTTGCGGACGAACGAAGCCTCGAAGACGAGTTGAACGCGCTTCTCGGCGCCATGACCGCACGCACGCTGCCATCGGCCAAGGAGCCAGCGATGGCTCAGCCCGTAGCGGCCCAGCCGGCCGCGGCGCTCGTTCAACCGCCTCTCGCCGCGACTGCAAAGACCACGGATGAGCCCGCCGATCTTGTCGGTGAGCTCGACTGGGACCTCGAAGAGCCCGTATCCGAGGATGTGCATCACTCCGATCCTATCCGTGCCGCCGGCGCCGACCTCGACGACCTGCTGCTCGATGAGCTTCAGGATCGGGATTTCGGCTCGGATGCCGCTGAACAAGGCAATGTCGATTTCGACAATGATGCGTTCGACGCCGCGATGGCCAAGGATATCGATCCGCGTGACGAAACGGCGTCCCGCCAGGATCAACCCGATTCGCTCGATTGGCTGGCGGATCGATCCGCACCGTCGGAGCCGGCCCGTTCCTGGAGCCGCGTGACACCCGTTCCGCAACAGCCGTCATTTGCCGCGCAACCTGTCGCCTCGATGGCGGCCAGGACGGCGGTACCGGAAGTGGCGACCGTGCCCTCCTACCGTTCGGCCGAGCCGGTTGCGGCTGCCCCCTATATGGCTCCCGCTTCGGCACCGCAGGCGCGGCAGCCCTCGTCCTATGAAGAGATGCCCGATGTCGAGACGGTCGATGTGCCGGAGCGCGTCGTGGCGCTGGCTGACGATCTCGACATTCCGGAATTGCATTTCGAGGAAGATGAGCCGGCGGCAGCCGGTTATGACGATCTCGACGCCGAATTCGCCAGCCTTTTGACCGAGATGAATTCGGTCGAGGTCGCGCCTGCGCCTGCCGGCAACGCCGCCTATGCCGACGAATCCTACAATGCCGGGTTCAATTCGGGATATGGCCAGGCCAATCCGGGATATGGCGCGGCCAATCCGGGATATGGCGGGGCCAATCCGGGATATGAGGACAATCGGGCATACGAAGAGCCCAGGCCGACCTATCAGCCGGAAGCGCGTACCTATGCGGCACGGCCGGCGGAAACGCCTGCCCGCGCGTCGGCCTCGGGCTATGCCGACGCCGCCGAAGGTTTCGATCTCGACAACCTGCCCGGCAGCCAGCCGGTTTCGCAAGCGGACGATTTTGCCGTCGACGAACTCGACTACGATCCCGAACTGGACGAGGCGATGTCGGTTCCAGGCCTGGGCGAGCGGGAAGCCGCAAGGCCGTCGGGCCGGCGCGGCCTGTTCATTGCCGCGATCGTTGGTGCCGTGGCGGTCGCTGGCGGCCTTGGTGCCTTTGCGCTGTCTTTCGGCGGCAAGGGCGGCAGCGAAGCTCCGGTGATCGTCAAGGCCGACAATTCGCCGATCAAGGTCAAGCCGGAAAACCCGGGCGGCACCGTCGTGCCGAACCAGGACAACAAGGTTTATGACGCGGTGGTCAAGGGCGCGAAGCCGGCCGAGCCGGTCCAGCAGAAGCTCGTCACCAACACCGAGGAACCGGTGGACGTGCAGGCGAAGGACCCGGCGCGCGCCGTCGATCTTTCCGCCGACCAGAACGCCGCCGCCGGTACGGATGGCGGTGGGGATGCTTCGACCGCAGGCGCGGCCCCGGCCGACACCGCGGCGCCAGCGCCGAAGTCGGAGGATCGCATCGCGCAGGTCCTGCAGGACGCCGACAAGGGCAACAACAACGATGTCGTTGCCGTTGCGCCGCGCAAGGTCAGGACCATGGTGGTCAAGTCCGACGGCTCGCTGGTGGCCCGCGAGGATCCGGCCCCGGCGGCACCGCAGGTGGCTGCGGCCGAGCCGACCGATCCGGCGCCACAGCATGTCGCGCCTGCCGGAGCCGACCAGATTGGCGCCGACCAGACTGGAGTCGACCAGACTGGCACCGACCAGACTGGCACCGTGGCGCCCCCCGCCGCGCAGGCCGGCGACGAGCCGGCCCTGAAGCCCGCCGCCAAGCCCGCCAAGGCTGAAGCCAAGGCGCAGTCGGCCAACACGCCGGCCAAGGTTGCGATCGCGCCGCAGCGTCCGTCCGACCAGCCGGTCGACGTGGTCGGCGAAGTCAAGCCCGATCAGGTCGCGTCCATCGATCCGGCCTCGACCGCGACCGGCAACGGTTCGTGGTCGATACAGATCGCTTCGCAGCCAACGGTGGATAGCGCCCAGTCGACCTATCAGGATCTGCAGCGCCGCTATGGCAGCGTGCTTTCCGGCCGCACGGCCAACATCGTCAAGGCCGAGATTGCCGGCAAGGGCACGTTCTACCGAGTCCGCGTTCCCGCCCAGTCGCGCAACGATGCCATCAATTTGTGCACCAGCTACAAGGCGGCGGGCGGCAACTGCTTCGTATCGCGCTAGACCTCGATCGACTTCTTCAAAGCCGGCGCGGCCCAAGGC
>NZ_JAIUIN010000030.1:0-58473 GCF_020165665.1 Mesorhizobium sp. BH1-1-4 | reverse complement strand
GCCCGATGTCGCCGAATTGAAGCCGGCGGCGCGGCCCCCCCCCGCGCCCCCCCCCCGCCCCCCCGCCGGCTTTTTGTATGGCGACATTCATATGACTGACTTTTTCATGTGGAAGCTTGTCTTGCAGCCCGCCGCATGCGGTCAGGGATGATTCCCTTTGGTCGCGCGAAGCCCTAGACTCCTGAAATGACCGAATCAAAATCCATGATCCTCGGCTGTGCCGGGAAATCGCTCACCCGCGAGGAAATCAATTTCTATCGCAATGAATGCCCATGGGCCTTCATCCTGTTTGCCCGCAACATCGGCGAGGCCGAACAGATCCGCGATCTGGTCGCCGAGATGCGTGACTGCATCGGCCGTCCCGATGCGCTGGTGTTCATCGACCAGGAAGGCGGCAGGGTGCAACGCCTGCGGCCGCCGCTGGCGCCAAACTACCCGGCCGGCGGTGCGCTTGGGGCGCTGTGGCGCGACGATCACGACGCCGGTGCCCGGGCCGCCTGGCTGATGGCGCGGCTGCATGCCTTCGACCTGTTGCGCTACGGCATATCAGCCGATTGCCTGCCGGTCCTCGACGTGCCGATCGAAGGGGCCAGCGACGTCATCGGCGCGCGCGCCTATGGCAAGGATCCGCGTCCGGTCATCGAGCTTGGCCGTGCAGCGGCCGAGGGTCTGATGTCGGGTGGCGTGCTGCCGGTGATGAAGCATATTCCGGGGCACGGCCGCGCCTTTGCCGACACGCATTTCGAACTGCCCGTCGTCGACGCCTCGCTCAGCGATCTGCAGCGGCATGACTTCGCCCCGTTCAGGGAGCTCAACCATCTGCCGATGGCGATGACGGCGCATGTCGTCTACAGCGCGATCGACCCAAAAAACCCGGCGACGACTTCCGGCAAGGTCATCGACGAGATCATTCGACGCGAGATCGGCTTCGATGGACTGCTGATGAGCGACGACACCTCGATGAAGGCACTTTCTGGGGATTTCCCGACAAAGGCGGCCTCGATCCTTGCGGCGGGCTGCGATCTGGTCCTTCACTGCAACGGTGTTTTCGAGGAAATGGCGGGCATCGCATCGCGCACCACGGGGCTTGAAGGCAAGGCGCTGGAGCGCGCCAAGCGGGCGATGACCTATATAAGCAAGCAAGACGCGGTCGAAGAGACCGAGATTCGCGCTGAATTCGCCACCTATTTCGATGCGGTGGCCTGACGAAGGGAAGTGACAGGGTCGTGGCGGAAACATTGGAAAGCAAGGCCGCGAAGGCCGCACCGATGGACCGCCTGTGGGCCGAGAATGACGATTCACGCGTCACCGGCGATCCGTCGCTGGTCGTCGACGTGGCCGGCTTCGAAGGCCCGCTCGATCTTCTCTTGCATCTTGCCCGCACCCAGAAGGTCGATCTGGCGCGCATATCCATCTTGGCACTGGTCGAGCAGTACCTGACCTTTGTCGAGACGGCGAGGGCGCTGAGGCTCGAGCTTGCCGCCGACTATCTTGTGATGGCGGCGTGGCTCGCCTTCCTCAAGTCGAAGCTCCTGATCCCCAAGCAGCCGGGCGAAGAGGGCGAAAGCGGCGAGGAACTGGCGGCGGTGCTGCAATTCCGGTTGAAGCGGCTCGAAGCCATGCGGGACGCGTCGGCGCGTCTGGTCAACCGCAACCGGCTCGGCCGCGACGTGTTCCCCCGAGGCATGCCCGAAATGGTCATCATCGAGAAGCGTAACGCCTATTCTGCGTCGCTCTATGATCTCTTGACCGCCTATGCGCAGCAGCGGCAAAAGCAGACGATCAACAACGTGACGATCGCCAGGCGCGGCGTCTGGTCGCTCAAGGACGCGCGCGACATCCTGACCCGCCTTGTCGGGGCTGTAAGCGACTGGACGACGCTGGAAAGTTTCCTGATCGTGTACATGACCAGCCCCGAGGAAAGGCGCACGGCTATCGCCAGTTCCTTCGCGGCGACATTGGAACTGGTGCGCGACGGCACGATGGACGTGCGGCAGGATCAGACGTTTGCCCCGATCTACCTGCGCGGTCGCGTGCAGGCAATCAAGGCAGTGGAGGTGGCATCATGAGCGAGCGCGCCAACGCTTCGGTTGTCCCGTTCAAGGTCGAGGACGAGCCTGAGCAGGAGCTGTTTTCCGAGGATGCGGCTGAGCAGGCGCGGAACCCGGCCGAGCGGCTGCACATGGCGCAAGCCGTGCGCATGGCCGAGGCGATCGTGTTCGCCAGCGCCGAGCCCGTGAGCGAAAAGCAACTGGCCGCACGGCTGCCCGACGGCATCAATGTCGCCGCGGCCATGGCCGAGCTGCAGCAGATCTATGCGCGCCGCGGCGTCAATCTGGTGCGGGTGGGCGACGCCTGGGCGTTCCGCACCGCCGGCGACCTGGCCTTCCTGATGAGCCGCGATACGGTGCAGCAGCGCAAGCTGTCGCGGGCGGCGCTCGAAGTGTTGGCGATCATCGCCTATCACCAGCCGGTGACGCGCGCCGAGATCGAGGACATCAGAGGCGTCGAGACCTCGAAGGGGACGCTCGACACGCTGCTCGAGACGGAATGGGTGCGCATGCGCGGCCGCCGCAAAACGCCCGGTCGTCCCGTCACCTATGGCACCACCGAAACCTTCCTCGATCATTTCGCGCTGGAGGAGATCCGCGATCTTCCCGGTATGGAGGAACTGAAGGGCGCCGGTCTGCTGTCAGGCCGCATGCCGTCGAATTTCTCGATCCCGCTGCCGCCGGCCGATCCCGACGCGCTGACCGAGGACGAGGATCCGCTGACCGACATCGACCTCGAGGAACTCGGTCTCCTGACGCCGCGCGTCACGGAAGATTGACCGCGAGCGCCTATCAAAAGCCATCCCGTGGCTTTACATGCGCCGTTTGGTAGCGGACCGCATAGCCGAAAATGCGTGACATCCGACACCCTTTCATAAACTCTGTCGCGGTTGTGTTTGAATCCCAACGCGAAAACGCATAGATCATCGCCAGGGAAAACATTCGAGAGAGATTTGCTATGGGTTCATTTTCGATTTGGCACTGGATGATCGTGCTGGTCATCGTGCTTCTGGTGTTCGGCCGCGGCAAGATCCCCGAGCTGATGGGCGACATGGCCAAGGGCATCAAGAGCTTCAAGAAGGGCATGGCCGACGACGACGTTGCAGAGGACAAGCGTACCGTCGAACACCGTGCCGATGAGACCGTTTCGGCCGCGAAGGAAAAGGCCAGCAAGAGCTGAGCCAAAAAGTTCTAGTCGGAACAGATTGCCATGTTTGAAGTCGGCTGGACCGAAATGCTGGTGATCGCGATCGTCATGATCGTGGTCGTCGGGCCGAAGGATTTGCCTAACATGCTGCGCACCTTTGGCCGCACGACGGCCAAGCTGCGCGCCATGGCCGCCGATTTCCAGAAGCAGTTCAACGAGGCGCTGAAGGAAGCCGAGCTCGATGACGTCAAGAAGTCGGTTGACGAGCTCAGGGGCCTGAGCCCGGTTGCCGAGATCAAGAAGCAGCTCAATCCGTTCGAACAGGCCGCGGCCGATGTGCGCGCGGGCGTTGACGCGGCGATGAAGCCGAAGCCGGCCACCGATCCCTCGGTCCCCGCCGCTTCGACGCCGCAGGCGGCCGAGCCGCTGAAGAACGGCGCAACTGAAATGCCAGGCGTCAACGGGCCTCAAGCGACGACACCAGCGCCGATTTTTCCGGCGATGACCGATGAATCGGTTGTGGCGGCATCCACGGGTCCTGCCGTTGCGACGACGGCTGCCAAGAGAACCGCCAAGACGGCACCGGCTGCGAAGGCGCCGGCCAAGGCCTCGGCATCCACGAAGGCAGTGACGGCAAAAGCCCCACTGGCGCCCAAAGCGGCGACAAAGACCACGACGCCGGCAAGACCTGGAAACGTGGCTGCAGAGAAGCCTGCCGCGGCCAAGGTAACCGCCGCCAAGGCGTCGGCGAAACCGAAACCTGCCGTGGCGAAGAAGTCGGCGGCCAAAAAGACGGCTGGAGCCGCCAAGTGAGCGTTTCGGACAAGGAAAAGGACGAGATCGAAAAATCGTCGGCGCCATTGATGGAGCACCTGATCGAGCTGCGCAGGCGGCTGATCTGGTCGCTGGGTGGCTTCTTCGTCGCGTTCCTGGTTTGCTTCTTCTTTGCCAAGAAGCTGTTCAACTTGCTGGTCGTCCCGTTCAAATGGGCGACGAAATGGGCGGGGCTCGACCCGCACAAGGTCGAGCTGATCTACACCGCGCCCCAGGAATTCTTCTTCACGCAGGTGAAGCTCGCCATGTTCGGCGGCATGGTCATCGCGTTTCCGCTGATCGCCACGCAAATCTACAAGTTCATCGCGCCTGGCCTCTATAAGAACGAGCGCAACGCCTTCCTGCCGTTCCTGATCGCATCGCCCATCCTGTTCCTGATGGGCGCCTCGCTGGTCTATTTCTTCTTCACGCCGATGGTGATGTGGTTCTTCCTCGCCATGCAGCAGGTAGGCACGGACGACCAGGTACAGATTTCCCTGCTGCCGAAAGTGTCGGAATATCTCAGCCTGATCATGACGCTGATCTTCTCCTTCGGCCTGGTGTTCCAACTGCCGGTGGTGACCAGCCTGATGACGCGTGTCGGCATGCTGTCGTCCAAGGCGCTGGCGGAAAAACGCAAATGGGCGATCGTCATCGCCTTCATCGTGGCTGCGGTGCTGACACCTCCGGATCCGATGAGCCAGATCGGCCTGGCCATTCCGACCATCCTTCTCTACGAGGTCTCCATCTGGGCCGCGCGATGGATCGAGCGGGATCAGGAAAAACAGCGGCTTGCGCGCGAGAAGCAGGAAGCCGGCGAGACCGTGGCGGACAAGACACCGGACGAGCCTCCGGCGCCGGCTGCTTCGTAAGACTTTGGCGGCGACGGAAAACGACAACCGCCGCCCCGCCTCATCTTGCATCGATCAAGGATGCGGTTTACGCCCTCAAACCTTAGCTTGAGGACGGATAACCATGCTTGACATCAAATGGATTCGCGACAACCCGAAGGCTCTCGTCGAGGCGCTCACCAAGCGCTCGTGGCCGTCGGCTGAGGCGCAGTCCACGGTCGACGGGCTGATCGCCAAGGACGAGGCGCGGCGCGAGCACGTCACCGAGCTGCAGACCAAGCAGGAGCGCCGCAACGCCGCCTCGAAGGAGATCGGCAACGCCATGCGTTCGGGCGATGCCGCACTTGCCGAAAAGCTCAAGGCCGAGGTCGGCGAGATCAAGACCTTCATCCAGAATGGCGAGGCGCGCGAGCGCGAACTCGACAAGGCGCTGAACGACGCGCTGGCGGTGCTGCCCAACGTGCCGTTCGACGACGTTCCGGTCGGCAAGGACGAGCATGACAATGTCGTCAGGCATATCGTCGGCAAGGTGCCGACGCGGCCGAACTGGGTGAAGGAGCATTTCGAGATCGGCGAAGCGCTCGGCATGATGGATTTCGAGCGCGCGGCAAAGCTGTCGGGTTCGCGTTTCACCGTGCTCAAGAGCGGCCTGGCGCGGATGGAACGCGCGATCGGCCAGTTCATGCTCGACCTGCACACGACCGAGCACGGCTATGAGGAAATCATCCCGCCGTTGATGGTGCGTGACGAGGTTCTCTTCGGCACCAACCAGTTGCCGAAATTCGAGGAGGATCTGTTCTTCACGCCGCACGGGGAGGGCAGGCTTGGCCTGATCCCGACCGCCGAAGTGCCGCTCACCAACCTCGTGCGCGAGGAAATCACGGCTCATGAGAAACTGCCGCTGCGCTACACCGCGCTGACGCCCTGCTTCCGGTCCGAGGCGGGTTCGGGGGGGCGCGACACGCGCGGTATGCTGCGCCAGCACCAGTTCTATAAAGTCGAGCTGGTGTCGATCACCGACCAGGACTCCTCACTCGCCGAACACGAGCGGATGACACAATGCGCCGAGGAGGTGCTGAAGCGGCTCGGCCTGCCGTTCCGGACCATGGTGCTGTGCACTGGCGACATGGGCTTTGGCGCGCGCAAGACCTATGACATCGAGGTCTGGCTGCCCGGCCAGAACGCCTATCGCGAAATCTCGTCCTGCTCGGTCTGCGGCGATTTCCAGGCGCGGCGCATGGATGCCCGCTACAAGGACAAGGACGGCAAGGGCAACCGCTTCGTCCATACGCTCAACGGCTCCGGCACCGCCGTCGGCCGCGCGCTCATTGCCGTCATCGAAAACTACCAGAATGAGGATGGCAGCGTAACCATTCCTGAAGTGCTGCGGCCTTACATGGGCGGCCTGGAAAAGATCGAATCGAAATAATGCGCGTTCTTCTGACTAATGACGACGGCATTCATGCCGAGGGCCTGGCGTCGCTCGAACGCGTCGCCCGCACACTATCCGACGATGTCTGGGTGGTGGCGCCGGAGCAGGACCAATCGGGCTACGCGCATTCGCTGTCGATT
This sequence comes from Mesorhizobium sp. BH1-1-4, assembly GCF_020165665.1. NCBI lineage: Bacteria > Pseudomonadati > Pseudomonadota > Alphaproteobacteria > Hyphomicrobiales > Phyllobacteriaceae > Mesorhizobium > Mesorhizobium sp. BH1-1-4. The sequence continues at coordinate 52,039 of NZ_JAIUIN010000030.1, read as the reverse complement.
TCGGAGCCGCTGCGGTTGCGCAAAATCGGCGAGAAGCATTTTGCCGTACGCGGCACGCCGACCGATTGCGTCATCATGGGCGTCAAGAAAATCCTGCCCGGTGCCCCCGACCTGATCCTGTCCGGCATCAATTCTGGCGCCAACATCGCCGACGACGTGACCTATTCGGGCACCGTCGCCGGCGCCATGGAAGGCGCGCTGCTCGGCATCAGGTCGATCGCGCTCAGCCAGGGCTACAGCTATGTCGGCGAGGACCGCGTCGTCCCTTACGAGACGACCGAGGCGCTGGCGCCGGCGCTGCTGAAGAAGCTCGTCGCGACGCCGCTTCCCGATGGCGTGTTGCTCAACGTCAATTTCCCCAACTGCCTTCCCGAGGAGGTGGCCGGCACGGTGGTCACCTCGCAGGGCAAGCTGGTGCATAGCCTGTGGGTCGACGAGCGTCGCGATGGGCGCGGCCTGCCTTACTACTGGCTTCGCTTCGGCCGCGAGCCGGTCGAAGGCAAGCAGGGCACCGACCTCCATGCCTTGCGCAACCGGCTGGTGTCGGTGACGCCGTTGCAGCTTGACCTTACCGCGCATGAGATCCGTGACCAGCTGAGCAAGGCGCTTGCATGAATCAGGGCTTTCCAATCGATGATCGCGAGGGATTTGCCGCGTTCCTGCTGCGCCTGCGCGGCCGGGGAACGGTGCCGAAGGCTCTGATCGCGGCTTTCGAGGCGACGCCGCGCCGCGGCTTCCTGGCGGCGCAGTTCCACCAGATCGCCTGGTCGGACCGCATGCTGCCGATCGAATGCGGCGAAGCGATCGAAGGGGCCGACATGCAGGCGGCGGTGATCGCCGCCCTTGCCATCGAAGCGGGAAACCGCGTGCTCGAGATCGGCACCGGTTCCGGCTACACATCGGCTGTCATGTCGCGGCTGGCGGCGCGGCTCGTCACCATCGACCGCTACAAGACGCTCGTCGAGCAAGCCAGGCAGCGTTTCGAGGCGCTCGGCATCGGCAATGTCATCGTGCGCCAGGCCGACGGTTCCAATGGATTGCCCGCCGAGGGGCCGTTCGACCGTATCGTCGCCTGGGCGGCCTTCGACAGCCTGCCGCGTTTCCTGCTCGACCAGTTGTCGAGCGGCGGCATCGTCATCGCGCCGATCGGTCCGGAGGAGGGCGAGCAGGTGCTGGCAAAGCTTACCAAGGTCGGCAGCCGTTTCGAACGCGAGGATATCGGCATGGTGCGGCTGCAGCCGATCCTGCGCGGCCTGGCGGCGGTTATCTAGTTTAAGGCCGGCCGCGGATCTCTTTCGGCCCTGCTCTGCGGGTCGCCGACCATCCTCAAATGTTTTAAGAAAATTTTCGTCGGATTCTAATGGGTTAACCGCCCAGTAACATTAACGCGCTTTAATCCTGTCCAGTTGGTGCAGCGTTTGTGCGGGTTAGTGCGATGCAACTCAGTGTTTTGAAGGCAAATGGTCGCAATCTGGCGCGGGGCTGCGCTGTCTTGATGATTGCGGGCGCGGCGGCAGGGTGCAGTTCCCAGGCGTCGCGGTTCAACAGCGTCGATGACGTGTTCACCTCCTCGACCAACAATCAGCGCACCATCATCAACAAGCAGGATGCCGTGCAGCCCTATCCGGGCGATGTCGCGGCTGCTCCTCTCGACGGCAGCCACACGCAGTCGGTGAGCCGCTCCAGCCTCGAGCCGGTTTCGAGCCGGCCGCTGCCGCCGCCGGTTTCCGCGCAGGCGCAGCCGGCTCCAGCGCTCGCGCCGGCCGCCAATCCGGTGCGTGTCGCATCGGCACCGGCCCTGGTCCGGCCCGCTCCCCATCTCGACAGGACGGCGACCGGCACTGTCGAACCGGCCGCGAAGCCGTTCAAGAATGCCCAGCCCGACGCGCCGAAAATGGCCGAGGCGGGCAGGCTGCACGCGACCGAAATCGTCGTCAGGGACGGCGAGACCATTTCCGGCCTGGCGGCACATTACAAGGTGCCGGCCGATGTCATCATGAAGGTGAACGGCCTGAGCCCGACCAAGGGGCTGAAGAGCGGCCAGAAGATCGTCATCCCGGCCTATGCCTATTCGAGCAAGGCGGAGTCGAAGGTCGCCGATGCCAAGCAGTTGAAGGACGGGCCCGCGAAAGACGGCAAGCACGACCTGCCGGCCACGGCGCCGGACAAGGTGGCCGTGCTGCCGCAACAGCCGAAGCTCAAAGAGGGCAAGTCCGCCGCCCAGGTCGATGCGTCGGCCGCGGCGAACCAGCCCAAGGAGCCCAAGCCGGCACAGGTGGCCAAGGCGACCGGCGCCGCCGGCACCTATACGGTCCAGTCGGGCGACACGATGTCCTCGGTCGCCAGGAAGACCGGCGTCGGCGTCGTTGCGCTGAAGCAGGCCAACGGCATGAAGGACGGCATATTGAAAATCGGCCAGACCTTGAAAGTGCCGGCCGGCGGAACGGCGACGGTCGCCAGCGCCAAGCCGGCCAAGGTCGATCCGGTGACCACGGCAACGACGCAAGCCCCGGCAAAGGCCACGCCTTCGGAAACGCTTGCCTCCTACACGCCGCCGAAGAAGGACGCCAAGGTCATCCAGCAGGCCGAGGATGACGACGCGGTGGCGCCGGATGCGACCGGCATCGGCAAGATGCGCTGGCCGGTGCGCGGCCGGGTGATCTCCGGTTTCGGATCCGGCAAGGATGGCGTCGACATCGCCGTGCCCACCGGCACGCCGGTCAAGGCGGCCGAGAACGGCGTCGTCATCTATGCCGGCGACGGGCTCAAGGAATTCGGCAATACGGTGCTGGTGCGCCACGAGAACGGCCTGGTCACCGTCTATGGCCATGCCAGCTCGATCGAGGTTCAGCGCGGCCAGAAGGTCAAGCGTGGCCAGGAGATCGCACTGTCCGGCATGAGCGGCACGACGGACTCGCCGAAGCTGCACTTCGAAGTGCGCAAGAATTCGGCACCGGTCGACCCCTCGACCTATCTCGAATAGAAGAAAAGAAGCGATATGCGGGCCGTCTGACCTCCAGTCCGGCCCGCCGGCTCAGCCCGTTCCGCAAGGAGCGGGCTTTTTCAGTTCTGGCGGATGCCTGTTTCAGGTTCAAAGATGATCGCGGAGCGTGTCGGCGATCATGACCTCGAGGCTGCTGGCCTTGATGCCGAGAAGCATCTCGGCGTCGGAAGAATCGACCAGCAACGGATTCTCGAACAGATAACGCATCTCGATCAGCTCCTGCATGCCCAATGCTTCCATCTCGGCAATGGAATAGGAACGGATTTCAGAGACCTCTCGTCGAAGCATCGCGGCGGTTTTCTGGATGAGCTCCCTGGGTGAGGCGTATTGCGAGGGAACGTGAAAAGCGCGCCCCCATTCGCCGGAGTAGCGGGAGGCCGCGACAAGCGTCCTGGCGACATCCTTAGTGAAGGCCCAGGCATGCGTTGCGTCGAGGTTTCCAATGAAAGCGGTGGGTTTCCCCTCGATGATGGAGGGCAGCGCAACCAGCGAGAAGTAGCTGATGGCGCCGTGTCCGAGATAATCGCTGGACCGCACTTCAATCGCGGGAACATTGGCACGGACCGCCCGCTGCCACATGATCGTCCTGGCGGTTCCTTTCTTCGAAGTCGGGTCCAGGGAAAGGTCGGAACGAAGCGGGCTGTCGGCATTTTCCCCATAGCCATAGAGGTTTCCCAGCACGATCAGCTTCGCGCCGACCGTCTCGGCCGCGCGCACTGTGCCGTCGATGATCGGGAAGAAATCAGTCGGCCACCGGTGATAGGTGGCCATGGCACACATGAAGATGGCATCGGCGCCTTGGCAGACGCGCGCGAGTTCCGAGGCATCGGTGGCGTCGGCCTTTACGGCCCGTACGTTCGGCAACGCGTTAGGGCCGACGCTTCGGCTGGTGAGAACGACATTATGTCCTTCCTCGCCAAGAAGGCGGGCGGTTTCGCGACCGACCGGACCGGCTCCGACAACAACATAGAAACTCATGGCATAACCTCTCGTCCAAGTTTGATTGAGAGGCGTGAGTACAGGTCCGCGGCATTGAAAATCGCGCGGGAATTGCCAAATCTCGAACAGGTTTTGCCATGAAACGAGAGATCATGCGTTCGCAATTCGCTCCGGCCCAGGCCGCGCCCGACGTAACGATGGCCTCCAGGCATGTCAAAGCCGGCGTCCATCGTTTGCCCCGGGCGTCACACCATCGCATCATGGTGCATGCCAGCGCGGCGACGCGCTCCTACTGCAATCAGGTCGGACGATATTTCGTCAGGCGCGCCGGCGATATCGACCTGGTGCCGGCTGGCCAGGAGGGCGGCTTCGCGGCCGAAACCCCGTTCGACACGATGGAGATTGCGTTGCAGCCAGCCTTGATGGACAGGGTGGCGGCGGAGCTTGGCGGCAAGGCGCAAGCATTGCGGCTCGACACGCGCCACATGCTTCGCGACCAGCGCATCGAACATCTCGTCCGGGCGCTCGAGAGCGAACTGAACGCTAACGCGCCGAGCGACCCTTTGTTTGCCGACAGCATCGGCGCCGCATTGGCGGTGCGGCTGCTTGGCCTCGGTGAACAGGATATCGATCCAACGAACCGTTTGTCGGATACCCAGCTCACGCGCGTGCTGGAGCACATCGAGGCGGCTCTCCACGAGCCGCTTTCGATCCAGCGACTAAGCCGTGTCGCCGGTGCGAGCAGCTCGCAGTTGCGGACATGGTTCAAGGTGGCGATGGGTGTCACCTTGCACCGCTACGTATTGCGGCGTCGCGTCGAACGCGCATGCGTTCTGTTGCGGCAGGGTGACCTCAGCACAAGCGAAGTGGCTGAAATGAGCGGCTTCGCGCATCAGTCACATCTTGCGCACTGGATGCGCCGCGAGATCGGCCAAACGCCGCGCGACCTCAGGCAGGCGCAACCGCTCAAATAAGCCTGCGCTGGATCGCGTTGGTTACGCGATCCAATGCTTCAATCGTTCAACGGCTTGCCGAGCCGTCCGGCCAGGTCCTGCGTGAACTGCCAGGCGACGCGGCCCGAGCGGCTGCCGCGCGTCGTCGCCCATTCCAGCGCTTCCGCCCGCAACTGCTCGGGGTCGATGTCGAGGCCATGGTGGCTGGCATAGCCGTTGACCATGTCGAGATATTCGTCCTGCGAGCATTTGTGGAAACCCAGCCACAGGCCGAAACGGTCGGACAGCGAGACCTTTTCCTCGACCGCCTCGGACGGGTTGATGGCGGTCGAGCGCTCATTGTCGATCATGTCGCGCGGCAACAGGTGCCGCCGGTTAGACGTGGCGTAGAAGATGACATTGGCCGGGCGGCCCTCGACGCCGCCTTCGAGCGCTGCCTTCAGCGACTTGTAGGACGTATCGTCATGGTCGAAGGAGAGGTCGTCGCAAAACACGATGACGCGGAAAGGGGCAGCCTTCAGCAGGCCCATCAGCTTCGGCAGCGTGTCGATGTCCTCGCGGTGGATTTCGATCAGCTTCAGCGGCAGGCCGGATGTGGGCTTTCGTGATTTGGCCTTGGCGTTGATTTGCGCATGCACGGCCTTGACCAGCGACGATTTGCCCATGCCGCGGGCGCCCCACAACAGGACGTTGTTGGCGGCAAAGCCGGCGGCGAAGCGCTCGGTGTTGTCGACGAGGATGTCGCGGACGCGGTCGACGCCGCGGATCAGGCCGATGTCGACGCGGTTGACCTTGCGCACCGGCTCCAGATAGCCGGGATCGGCCTGCCAGACGAAGCAATCGGCCACGTTGAGGTCGGTTTCAGGCACCGGCGGCGGCGCCAGGCGGCTGACGGCCTCGATCAGGCGGTCCAGTTTCTGGTTCAGGGCGTCGATGCTGGTGTCGGTCATATCAGGTCTTTTTTGCTTCGGTTCTTGCGGTGGCAGGCCGAACCGGCTCGATTCCGGCGGTTTCGAAACCGGTTGCAACCATTTGTTCGAACGTGATCTTTTCCGAAAACCGGCTCCCGGTTTTCGTGATCCTGCTCTAACACGGCTAAACAGGCCGGAAAAGCAGCGGATTTGCCTGGCGCCGCAGTTGCATTGACAACTTTACCGACTATATTCCGGCCAAATTTCGCGGAGCCGCCAAATCTCGCTTAACCGTTTGGCGGCTGTTTTTCAACATTCAGGAGTACCTCGATGTTCGTGACACCGGCATACGCCCAAGGCATCGGCGGCGCCTCTCCCGATATGTTCATCAGCATTTTGCCGTTTGTCCTGATTTTCGTGATCATGTATTTTCTCATCATCCGCCCGCAGCGCACGCAGCTGAAGAAGCGCGGCGAGATGCTGGCGGCGGTCCGCCGCGGCGACACGGTCGTCACCGGCGGCGGCTTCGTCGGCAAGGTGACCAAGGTGATCGACGACAACGAGCTCGAGATCGATCTTGGCGGCGGCACCAAGGTGACGGCGCTGCGCTCGACGATCGCCGATGTGCGCGTCAAGGGCGAACCGGTCGCCAACCAGAACGCCAAGAAATAACCCGATTTCAGGCGGAGCGATCCGCGGACAGGGCTCTGACGAGCGACCGTATATGTTCCACCTTTGGCGCCTGAAGATGATGCTGACGTGGCTTGCCGTGGCCACGGCGCTCGTCTTCGATGCCTCGAACCTTTTCGCTGCCCCTCCACAGGCCATGCGGCCCGAAGGGCTTGCCGACAGCGGGATGATCGTCGAAGCAAGCCAGCAAGATGGCATCCTGCTTCGTTTGAACGTGGCCGATGTGATCGAAGGGCGGCTGAAGGCTACACGCGGCGATATAAGGGCGCTGCTGCTCGACGCCAGGATTGGTTATGCTGGCCTCGCCATATCGGACAGGGCCGTGCAACTGCGCATCACCGATCCGGCTCGGCTCGATGCCGCCAAGGCAGCGCTCAAGACGATAACCGATCCTGTCGCGGACAGCGGTATTCAGGAAATGACTTTGGACGACGGCGGGTCCGCGTTGCTCAAATTCACATTGACGGACGCGGGTTTGAAATATCGGAACTCTGTCGCGATCACGCAGTCGATCGAGGTCATTAAAAACCGTCTCCAGGATTTGGGCGCCACGGGCGCGGTTGTCCAATCGGCGGGCAAGGACAGTATTCTTGTTCAGGCCCCGAGCATCATGGATCAACAGAGGCTGAGAGATGTCCTCATTCGGCCTGGTCGCCTAAGCTTCCAGTTGGTCGATCTTTCGATGCCCGTGAACGATGCGATCAGCGACCGCCCGCCTGTTGGCTCGGTGGTACTTTATACGCAGGACGATCCGCCAGTTCCTTATCTGGTCCAAAACCGGGTTATCCTCTCCGACAAGAACCTGCTCGACGCCAACGCAAACTACAATGCGCAAGGCGGTCAACCGGTTGTCGTATTCCGGCTCGATTCCAAAGGTACGGCACGGTTCAAACAGGTTACAACACAAAACATAGGCAATCCGTTTGCGGTGATCCTGGATGATCACGTGATTTCGGCGCCTGTCATTCGTGAGCCGATTGATGGCGGCTACGGTCAGATTTCGGGCAATTTCACGGCCCAGGAAGCCAAGAACATTGCCTTGCTGCTACGCACCGGCGCATTACCGGCAAGATTGACAATCGCTGAGGAAGCGCGATAGGGCCGGCCGTGATCAGAATGAGAAACGTACCCACGAACCGAACCGATGGCGGAACGCTGCCGCTTTACGCCTGAACGGATAAGAATCGATGCTGTATTTCTCGCGCTTCAAGATGATCCTGATCTGGCTGGCCGTGGCCGCCACAGTGGTCCTCGCCGCGCCCAATCTGATCCCCGCAAGCACCTTGGCCCAGCTGCCCAGCTGGGTGCCGAAGCGGCAGATGACGCTCGGCCTCGACCTGCAGGGCGGTTCGCACATCCTGCTCGAGATGAACCAGAACGATCTGATCAAGGATCGGCTGGAGACGACGCGCGACGAGATCCGCACGCTGTTGCGCGATGCCAAGATCGGTTACACCGGCCTTGGCGGCACGGGGCGGACCTTGCAGGTCCGCATCACCGATCCGGCCCAGGTCGATGCCGCCAAGACGGCATTGAAGACCTTGACCGATCCTGTCGCGGCCGGCCTGTTCACCGGCGGCTCCATCCAGGAGATGGCGCTGGATGATTCCGAACCGGGCCTGCTCAAGTTCACCGTCACCGATGCCGGCATCAAATATCGCACATCGACCGCGCTGGCGCAGTCGATCGAAGTGGTCGAGCGCCGCGTCAACGAACTCGGCACGACCGAGCCGATCGTGCAGCGGCAAGGCGACGACCGCATCCTTGTCCAGGTGCCTGGCCTGCAGGACCCGCAGCGGCTGAAGGAAATCCTCGGCCAGACCGCGAAGCTGACCTTCCAGATGGTCGACCAGTCGATGCCGGTGCAGGACGCGCTCAAGGGGCGCCCGCCGGCCGGTTCTTCGGTGCTCTATTCGCAGGACGATCCGCCGGTTCCCTACCTGATCGAGAACCGCGTCATCGTATCGGGCGAAAACCTTGTCGACGCGCAGGCGACATACAATTCGCAGAACAACGAGCCGGTGGTTTCGTTCCGTTTCGATTCCAAGGGTGCGGCCCGCTTCGGCCAGGCGACATCGCAAAATGTCGGCAAGCTGTTCGCCATTATCCTCGACAACCAGGTGATCTCGGCGCCGCAGATCCGCGAGCCGATCCTCGGCGGCACCGGCCAGATCTCAGGCAATTTCACCGCCCAGAGCGCCAACGATCTCGCCGTGCTGCTGCGTGCCGGCGCGCTGCCGGCGACGTTGACGGTCATTGAGGAACGCACCGTCGGTCCGGGCCTTGGCCAGGATTCGATCCATGCCGGTAAGGTCGCCGGCATCATCGGTTCGATCCTGGTCGTCGCCTTCATGTTCGTGGCCTACGGCTTCCTCGGCTTCCTCGCCAACATCGCGCTGGCGGTGCACGTGGCGATGATCGTCGGGCTGCTGTCGCTGCTTGGCGCGACACTGACCTTGCCTGGTATCGCCGGTATCGTGCTGACCATCGGCATGGCGGTCGATTCAAACGTTCTGATCTACGAGCGCATCCGCGAGGAGCGACGCGCCGGTCGCTCGGTGATCCAGGCGATCGACACCGGCTTCTCGAAGGCGCTGGCGACCATCGTCGATTCCAACGTCACCTCGTTGATCGCGACCGTCGTGCTGTTCTATCTGGGTACCGGCCCGGTGAAGGGCTTTGCCATCACCTATGCCATCGGCATCCTGACCACGGTCTTTACCGCTTTCACCTTCACCCGTCTGCTGGTCTCGATCTGGCTGCGGCGTGCACGTCCGAAGGAGTTGCCGCGCGCGCCGGTGACCTTCGTTCCGCCCGGCACGAAAATTCCGTTCATGGGTATCCGGCGGTGGACGTTCGCGCTGTCGAGCACACTGTCTATACTGTCGGTCGTCTTGTTCATGAGCATCGGCATCAATTACGGCATCGACTTCAAGGGCGGCTCGCTGATCGAGGTGCAGTCCAAGAGCGGCGATGCCAATATCGGCGATATCCGCAGCCGATTGACGGAACTGAATATCGGCGAAGTGCAGGTGCAGCAGTTCGGCGCACCGAACGACGTCTTGATCCGCGTCGGCACGCAAGACGCTGGTGAGAATGCCGAGCAGACGGTTATCGACAAGGTGCGCGGCGAGTTGCAGGATCAGTATGATTTCCGCCGCGTCGAGGTGGTGGGGCCGACTGTTTCCGGCGAACTGGCCAAGCAAGGCACGATCGCCATGATCGTCGCGCTGATTGGCATCCTGGTCTATGTCTGGTTCCGCTTCGAATGGCAGTTCGCGGTCGGCGCCATCATCGCGACGGTGCACGACGTCGTCATGACTCTCGGCTTCTTCGTCATAACAGGGCTTGAATTCAACCAGTCGTCCCTGGCGGCGATCCTGACCATCATCGGCTATTCGCTGAACGACACGATCGTGGTCTATGACCGCGTTCGCGAGGATTTGCGAAAATACAAGCGAATGCCGCTGCCGCAGCTGTTGAACAACGCCATCAACGAAACATTGTCGAGAACGACGCTGACGTCCGTGACGACCAGCTTGGCACTGCTGGCGCTGGTGCTGTTCGGCGGCGAAGTGATCCGTTCCTTCACACTGGCGATGTTGTTCGGTGTGGTGTTCGGCACATATTCGTCGATCTTCATCGCGGCACCTTTGCTGATCCTGTTCAAGCTGCGGCCGCAGGCCTCGGCCGATGAGGAAAAGCCGGTCAGTGGCGGCAAGGCGGTCGCGACCTGACGCGCGGCCTCGAGGGGTGACAGAGTGATGGCCGGCAAAGGCATCGTCATCCGCGAGGCGCATTTCCCTGGCCGTGCGCCGATCGAGGCCTATGGCAATGGCGGGTTCCGCTTTGCCGACATGTCGCATCGGGGCTCGCTGCTCTGCCTGCCCACGGGCATCCATGGCTGGGAGCCGGCGGATCCCCTGGCGTTGACGATCGCGGATTTCGGAAAACTTCTGGCCGAGGCGGACAAGGTCGAGATCCTGCTGGTCGGCATGGGCAAGGACCTGCGGCCATTGCCGCCGGCGCTGCGAGCGGCGCTGAAGGAGGTAGGCATAGCGTCCGACCCGATGTCGACCGGCGCCGCGGTGCGGACCTACAATGTCCTTCTGGCGGAAGACCGCGCCGTGGCCGCCGCGCTCATCGCCGTCGATTGACATGCCAGGGAACACAGAGATCGTCATGGACGCGGTGCGCGCCACCGATCATGACCGGTATCTGACGGCGCTCTACGCGCCCGCCGACAAGCGCGACGCGCTGTTTTCGCTCTACGCCTTCAATGCCGAGATCGCGGGCATTCGCGACCGCATCCACGAGCCGTTGCCCGGCGAGGTGCGGCTGCAATGGTGGCGCGATGTGATCGCCGCCGACATTGAAGGCGCAGGCATTGGCCACCCCGTTGCCGACGCGCTGAAGGCGACAATTTCCGCCCATCGCCTGCCGAAGCTGGCGTTCGACAACATGCTCGAAGCGCGCATCTTCGATCTCTACGACGATCCGATGCCGTCGCGCACCGATCTGGAAGGCTATTGCGGCGAGACGGCGGCGGCACTTATCCAGCTGGCGGCCATGGTGCTTGATCCTGTCGAAGCGCCGCGCTTTGCCGAACTGGCGGGCAGGGCGGGCTGTGCGCAGGCGATTACAGGGCTTTTGCTGCTGTTGCCGCTGCACCGCAGGCGTGGGCAGTGTTTCGTGCCGGCCGACATACTGGCGGCGGCGGGGTCGTCGCCGGAAGAGTTTGTGGCCGGCGACGGCGGGCCCGGGGCAGAACGCGCGGTGGCGGCGATGATCGCGCTGGCGCGCGAACACCTCCGGGCCTTCGAGCAAGGTGCTGCCGCGCTGCCGCCCTCGCTACGCCCGGCGTTTCTGCCGCTGGCGCTGTCGCGGGCCTATCTGGCGAAGATGGAAAAAGGTGACCCGCTTCGTGTCACCCCTCGGCTCTCGGCGTTGCGCCGGCACTGGTTGACGCTGCGTCGCGCGACGAAAGGCTGGCCGGCACTTTGACGTAAACGTCAATCATGCTAAGCATCGCCGCGCGGAACCGTTGCTTGAGACAACGGGCCGGTCGGAGGAGATGCCTGTCCATGAGCTTGCCCGTGCTTGTCGCGATCGTCGTGCTTGGCATCGCGCTGTCGGTCGCCGCGGTGCATTTCACCGGCGGCAGCCGCAAGGCAAGGCTCGCCGACGCGCTTCAGGCACGCGAACGTTTTGCGCAGGATTATCCGGATGAAGAGGCAACAGCCGTCCGGCTCACGTCCGACGGTCAGGCCGCTTTCCTGGAGTTGGGGAGAGGGCGTCTCGGCATCGTTCAGGCCATAGGCGATTGTTTCCTGACCCGTGTCGTCACACCTGGTGATGTCGCGGCGCTGACCTCGGACGCCGCCAACGCCATCACTTTGCGGCTTGCCGATTTCACCTGGAAGGGCGGCCGCTTCACCTTCGCCGACGCCGGCGACGCAAAAGCGGTGCTGGCCGGGCTTCAGCCGCAAACACTGGGTGGCGCCAGGGAGGCCGCGTGATGGACAGCTATGATTTTCCGCAGGTCACCCAGCTGGCCATTCCGTTTTTCGTCGCGGCGATCCTGATCGAACTCTGGCTGGTGCGCACCGGCCGCGCGAAGGGCTCGTTCGAGACGCGCGACACCCTGACCAGCCTGATGATGGGGACGGGCAATGTCGTTGCCGGGCTGCTGCTTGGCGTCGTCTCCTATTGGGCGCTGCTGTGGCTGTGGCAGTTCCGCGCCTTCAATCTCGGCCTGTCGGTGTGGGTGTTCCTGGCCGCCTTCCTGCTCGATGATTTGCGCTACTACGTCTATCACCGCATCGCGCACCGGGTGCGCTGGGTGTGGGCCGAGCACGTCAACCACCATTCCAGCCAGCACTACAATCTGTCGACGGCGCTCAGGCAGAGCTGGACTGGCCTGTTCACCTTCATGTTCGTGCTGCAAGCGCCGCTGGTGCTGCTCGGCTTTCACCCGGCGGTGATTGCCTTCACCTTCGGCTTCAACCTCGTCTGGCAATTCTGGATCCACACCGAGACGATCGGCAAGATGTGGGGCTGGTTCGAGTTCATCTTCAACACGCCGTCACACCACCGCGTCCACCACGCCACCAATCCGCGCTATCTCGACGCCAATTATGCCGGCACGCTGATCATCTGGGACCGCATGTTCGGCACCTTCGTCGAGGAGCTGGAAGAAGATCGGCCGCGCTACGGGATCGTCAAGAACCTGGGCACCTTCAACCCGCTGAAGGTGGCGTTCCACGAATGGATCGGCATGTTCAGGGACGCGTTTGCGCCCGGCCTGACTGTGGGCGAACGGCTCAACTATCTGATCAAGCCGCCGGGCTGGAGCCATGATGGCTCGCGCGATACGTCGGAGAGCTTGAAGGCGGCGTATGTGCGGAGAAATCCGGGAGAATCGGGTAAGCCGGGGTTGCCGTTTGCCGGCACGGAACCGGCAGAATAGCAGTTCCTCAGGATGGCTCGCTTGATCCGCCATCGCGCATCATCGTTTCAAAGTCGCGGCCGCCGTAGAAGGTGTTGACGATGCGCACGAGATCATTGTCGACGACGTATGCGATAATGGCGGAGTTTTCGAACGGGTTCGCAGGCCCGGCACGATGTCATCACGGGACCGGCCACCGCGAGGCGCATTGCCTATGCTTTGGCAGCGGAGTTCGATGCGATCGACGAATTTAATGGTGACTTGCTGGCTTCCGCTCTGATTGAAGATGTAGCTGGCTATCGAACCCAGATCCGCGATCGCTTCTTCACTAAGAATGACGGCGAGACGCTGGATCATCGCTCTCCCGCCAACCCCGAGATTCGTTTTCTTACTCTCTCGATCGCTTCATCCAATGGAACGCCCGGTCTCGTGTCTTCGATCGAAGCTTTCACGCGGGCTCGGATGGCGGCCATACGCTCGGCATGTTCTTCTTCTTCGCGCTGGAAGGCGCGAAGAGCGGCGCGGATGACCTCGCTTGCCGAGCCGAAAGAACCATCCTCGACCTTTTCGCGGATCATACGCGCCATGGCGGGCGTGACGGTGATGGATAGTTTCTCGGCGGATTCCATGACCGGGGCTCCAAACATTAAGTAGGATACTATCCTACTTTGGCTTCAAACCCAACCAAAGAGGCTGGACCGCTACTCCGCTGCCTGAGCCGTCTCCGCCGGCAACCCCAGCCACTGTCGACAGTCATTCCGCGCGCGCGACGTGATCGCATGCCGTTTGGCTACGGTCTTGTCCTTACCGCGCAGGCGCTTGCCTTCGACTTTCTGTGCTTCCACTGGCGGGAACAGGCCGAAATTGACGTTCATCGGCTGGAAGGATCGCTTGCCCGGCTCGTCGTCGGAAACGATATGGCCGCCGGTGATGTGGTTGAGCAGCGCGCCGAAGGCGGTGGTGAGCGGCGGCAGGGACGGTGCATGGCCGAGCCGCTCGGCCGCGGCGAAGCGGCCGGCGAGCAGGCCGATCGCCGCACTTTCGACATAGCCCTCGCAGCCGGTGATCTGGCCGGCAAAACGCAGGCCGGGCCGCGACTTCAGCTGCAGCGAGGCGTCGAGTAGGGCCGGCGAGTTAATGTAGGTGTTGCGGTGCAAGCCGCCCAGCCGTGCGAAATCGGCGTTTTCCAGGCCCGGAATGGTGCGGAACACGCGTACCTGCTCGGCGTGCTTCAGCTTGGTCTGGAAGCCGACCATGTTGTAGAGCGTGCCCAGCGCGTTGTCCTGGCGCAACTGCACCACGGCATAGGCCTTCACCGTCGGGTTGTGGGCGTTGGTCAGGCCCATCGGTTTCATCGGCCCGTAGCGCAGCGTCTCGACGCCGCGTTCGGCCATGATCTCGATCGGCAGGCAGCCGTCGAAATAGGGCGTGCCTTCCCACTGCTTGAATTCGGTCTTCTGGCCCTCGATCAGCGCCTGCACGAAGGCGAGATATTGGTCCTTGTCCATGGGGCAGTTGATGTAGTCCTTTCCGGTGCCGCCAGGGCCGACCTTGTCGTAGCGCGACTGGAACCAGCAGGTATCCATGTCGATCGTGTCGAAATGGATGATCGGCGCGATGGCGTCGAAGAAGGCCAGCGCATCGGCGCCGGTCGCTTCGGCGATCGACTGGGCCAACCCGGGCGCGGTCAAGGGTCCGGTGGCGATGATCGTCTGATCCCAGTCCGCCGGCGGCAGGCCGGGAACCTCCTCGCGCTCAATGGTGATCAGCGGGTGCGCTTCGAGCTTTTTGGTCACCGCGTCGGAAAAACCGTCGCGGTCGACGGCAAGCGCGCCGCCGGCCGGCACCTGGTTGGCGTCGCCGGCGCTCATGATCAACGAACCGGCCAGCCGCATCTCGGCATGCAGCAGGCCAACGGCGTTGTTCTCGGCGTCGTCCGAGCGGAAGGAGTTGGAACAGACCAGCTCGGCCAAGCCATCAGTCTTGTGGGCGTCGGTGCCGCGAACCGGGCGCATTTCATGCAAGATGACGGGAACGCCGGCCTCGGCCGCCTGCCATGCGGCTTCGGAACCGGCGAGACCACCGCCGACGATATGGATTGGATTTTTGCTCATGGTCGCCGGAATAATCGCTTGGCGTCGCGATTGCAATTGTCGCGCGGCGGTAACGCGAACCCTGGTCGGGAGAGCCTGTCCCTGAAAACAACAACACCCGCCGGGGGAGGAGGTCCGGCGGGTGTCGTTTTTGGGGCCGATCCTCGGGAGGAGGTGAAGATCGACCGTATTCGTCATCGCCGGGGAGGAGGTCGGCTCAGACGAAATTCCTTTCGCCATTTAAAGAGGGCGAAACCTCTGGGGCAAAATACCTTTTGCCGGGGGAAACAACGCCCGCCGCGGGAGGAGGTGCGGCGGGCGCCGTTTGTGTGGCCAACCCTCGGGAGGAGGTGAAGGTCGGGCCTATTCGTCATCGCCGGGGAGGAGGTCGGCTTTGACGAAATTCTTTTCGCCTGACTAAGAGGGGCAAAACCTCTGGGGCAAAATTGCTTTTGCCGGGGGAAACAGCGCCCGCCGCGGGAGGAGGTGCGGCGGGCGCCGTTTTGGTGGTCAACCCTTGGGAGGAGGTAAGGGCTGACCGTATTCGTCGGGGTCGGGGAGGAGGTCGACCCGGACGAAATTCAGTTTAGATCGCCTTGCGGGCGATGATCTTGATTTCGTCGCGGACGATACCGAGATCATGCAGCTGGCGGTTCGAAAGGCGACCCAGCTCGGTAACCGTCTCGCGATAAACGCGCCAGTTACGATAGTTGCGGATCAGGTTCATTGTCGTTCTCTTTTTCAAAACTGGTTCGGACCATTCGCGGTCCGAAGAATTAGACCGCCTTGCGAGCGACGTAAGGAATGTCGCTGCGGCTAATGCCGAGGTCGGTCAGTTCACGGTTGCTCAGGCGGCTCAGCTCGGACACGGTGTCCCGGTAGCGGCGCCAGTTGCGGTAGTTGCGGATCAGGTTCATGGTAGTCTCGTTTCGTCTTTCTTGCGGATCATTCCGTTTGTGTACGAACCATAAATAAGGGGACCCATATCGATTTAAAAGCGCTATGGCTGCATGGCAGCAATGCAAATTGTGCAATGCAACATTAACGCGGCTTCACGGACCTGACATAAAGAAGCCAGAATCAGAAAGTGCCGTGACGTCAACGGTTTGGCTGTGTCGGCTAAAAGACGACCAGGGTGGGGAAGAAGACATGGCGGGCTACTCAGCGCGGGTCAGGGCCGACATCGGGCGATGGCAACAGGCCGGGCTGATCGATGCCTCGACGGCTGACCTGCTGAGGCGCGACGTCGAGGTCAACGCACGCCAGTCGCTCAGCTTCGGTTCCATCCTCGCAATGATGGCGGCGCTGCTCTTTGGAGCGGCCATCCTGATCTTCGTCGCCGCCAATTGGGAAGCGATCCCGCGGCTGGCGCGGGTGGCAGCACTCTTTGCGGTCATTCTGGGCGGCTATGCCGGCGGCGCGGTGCTGAAGACACGCGACCATGCGGCGATCGGCGAAGCGTTGTGGATCGTGGCGGCGGCGGCGTTCGGCGGGTCGATCGCGCTGATCGGCCAGATGTATCATTTGTCCGGCGACGAGGCTTCGGCGCTGGTCACCTGGGGCGTGGGCACGGCGCTGGCGGCGGCGGCGCTGCGCTCCAACCCGCTGACCGTGGCGGCGGTCGGCATCGCCGACGCCTGGCTGTTCCTGAAAGGCTTCGACTATTACAGCCGCAGCGACTTTCCGCATGCCTTCCTCGTCATGGCGATCGTGCTGTTTGTCCTATCGTTCTGGACCCGAAGCCAGCCGGCACGGCACCTGATCATCCTGTCGCTGCTCTTCTATCTCGTGCTGTTGGCCACGGATCAGGCGACGCTGCCGGTGGCGATCCCGCTGGTCGTTGCCTCTGTCGTGCTTTTCTCGGCGGGCGTCCTTGTACCGGAACGGGTCGACAGGATCGTGCAGCTTGGGGGCCGCTTGCCGTTGCACGCATTGCTCGGCTTCCTCACCGGCCTGGCCGTCATCCAGTTCGAACTGGCCGACGAACGCACCTACAACAGCGGTTTCACCCTTGCCTCGGTCGTAGCCCTGGCGGGCATCGTTGCGGCAATCGTGTTCGCGGGGCGCGAGAGCCGGGGGCTACGCTGGCTCGCCTATCTCGGCTTCGCCTTCGAACTCGCCACGATTTATGTGGTGACCCTGCAATCCATGCTCGACACAGCCGGTTTCCTCCTCGCCGCCGCGGTGCTGCTCGGCATTCTGGCAATCGTCATCATCCGCGTCGAAAAACGCATGAAGGATCCAGCCACGGGAGGAGCCACGGCATGATGACCGGGAAGAGGCTTGTTATCTCGGCGCTGGTGCTGGCGGTCGTCCAGATCGGCTTCCTGAGCTGGATCATCGCCGGCCGGGCGGCGATCCTGCGCAACGGCAAGGAAGTGCTGCTGAAGATCGAACCCGTCGATCCGCGTGACCTGCTGCGCGGCGACTATATTGTCCTCGGCTACGACATTTCGCGCATACCGGTGAAAATGATCGCCAACATCCCCGCCGACAAATTCTCCAGCGACGATAGCTCGATCGTGGTTCGGCTGAAGAAGGGCGTCGATGGCTACTGGACGCCGACCACTGCCTGGTTCGGCAAGGCGGCGACGCCGGCCGCTGCCGATGAGGCCGACATTTCGGGCCATGTCGCCGCCGGTTGGGATCTGCGCGGCGAAGGCATGACGATCGCGCCGGACTATGGGATCGAACGTTTCTACCTGCCCGAGGGCCAGGGGCTGGCGATCCAGAATGACATGCGGGTGCGTCCGTTCGGAATCAAGCTGGCGTTGGCCAGCGACGGCACGGCGCAGATCAAAGCGCTGGTCGACGGCGACAAGACGCTGTTCGAGGAACCGCTTTATTAGATTGAGGCGCCGGTCCTCCTTCGCCAAGGCTTCGGAGGACACCTTCGGCTGCGTGCCTGAGGTGGCCTGCCACCCGAAGCTCGAAGAGCGAAGGGTGGTGCGGGTAGAGGGACTCGAACCCCCACGATCTCTCGCCAGAACCTAAATCTGGTGCGTCTACCAGTTCCGCCATACCCGCATGATCCGGCAATCCCATGTAGCCATCATTCTGTCAATGTCGGAGACAAGATGTCGGGCAAGGGCCGAATGTGGTTATTCGCCTAAGCGCGAAGACTGTTGAAAATTAGGCTCGCCTGTGACAAAAGGCGTGTCAAATGTGACGGAACGCGACGATCCGCTTCTACAAGATGTGATAAGAAGTAGGAAAAACAAGAACTTATTCACATTTTGGAACGCAGTTTGGGAGAGTTTGAGCCGTATTTCCGGTCAAATCGCCAGGTTCCGTACCGAAAGCCATTCCCGGCAAGAATTACCGGCAGGCTGTGAACGGCAGGGAGCCGTTTGGCAGCCTCATTGGTGAAAACAAAGGTTTTACGATGCAGGTCACCGAAACACTCAATTCCGGTCTCAAGCGCGAGATCAAGATCACCGTGCCGGCCGGTGACATGGAAGCCAAGCTGATGGCCCGGCTGTCAGATGCGCGCAACAAGGTCCGCATCAATGGCTTCCGTCCGGGCAAGGTGCCGGTGCAGCACCTGCGCAAGGTCTATGGCAAGTCGTTCATGGCCGAGGTCGTCAACGAGATCCTCAACGATTCGACCCGCTCCATCATCACCGGGCGCGGCGAAAAGGCCGCCATGCAGCCCGAGGTCATCATGACCGAGGACGAGAAGGAAGCCGAGAAGATCCTGGCCGGCGGCGTCGATTTCGAATTTCGCCTCAACTACGAGGTCATTCCGGCCATCGAGATCAAGGATTTCTCCGACATCAAGGTGACGCGCCAGGTGTTCGACGTTCCGGATTCGGAAATCGACGACCAGGTCAAGCGCGTCGCCGAATCGGCGCGCAGCTACGAGCCGAAGACCGGCAAGGCCGCTGAAGGCGACCGCGTCTCGATCGACTATCTCGGCAAGATCGACGGCGAGGCTTTCGCTGGCGGCGCCGGCACCGACCAACCGCTGGTGCTGGGCTCCAAGGAGTTCATTCCGGGCTTCGAGGATCAGCTCGTCGGCACCAAGGCCGGTGACGAGAAGCAGGTCACCGTGACTTTCCCGGAAAACTACCAGGCCGCGCATCTGGCCGGCAAGGAAGCGACTTTCGACGTTACCGTCAAGGAAGTGTCGAAGCCTGGCGAACTGGAAATCAACGACGAGACCGCCAAGAACCTCGGCCTGGAATCGCTGGACAAGCTGCGTGAGATCGTGCGTGGCCAGATCGAAAACCAGTTCGGCTCGATGACGCGCCAGAAGGTCAAGCGCCAGCTGCTCGATCAGCTCGACGCGGCCTATTCGTTCGAAGCGCCGTCGAAGCTCGTCGAGGCGGAATTCAACAACATCTGGGCGCAGGTCAACCGCGACCTGGAAGCCGCCGGCCGCACCTTCGCCGACGAAGAGACGACCGAGGAAGAGGCGCGCGCCGAATACATGCGCCTCGCCGAGCGCCGCGTGCGCCTCGGCCTGGTGCTGGCCGAGATCGGCGAGAAGGCCGGTGTCATGGTATCGGACGAGGAACTGCAGCGCGGCCTGTTCGAGCAGGTTCGCCGCTTCCCGGCCAATCAGCAGCAGGAAGCCTTCGAATTCTACCGCGGCAACCCCGAGGCGCTGAACGCGCTCAGGGCGCCGATGTTCGAGGAAAAGGTGGTCGATCACCTGCTCGGCCAGATTTCGGTCACCGACGTCAAGGTCAGCAAGGAAGAGCTGATGGCCGACGACGAGGAGGCCGATACCGCGACCAAGGCGAAGCCTGCGAAGAAGGTGGCCGCCAAGAAGGCCGAAGCCAAGGCGAGCGAAGCCGCCGACGACGCGGAAGAGCCGAAGAAGAAGGCCGCGCCGAAGAAAAAAGCGGCCAAGGACGCCGAATAAGTCCGCATATTCCAATGAATTCCTAAAGGCCGCCTCCGGGCGGCCTTTTTCGTTGCGAAACTGCAACATCGGATTGGCTTGTGATGGGTGCCAGTGGCGATACGAAGCCTTGATCATTATCTGGTTGATTGAAAGACCAGAGGTAATTGGCGATGTCGTTGCGGGTGTTCGTGGAACTGAGGCGCGCTGCCGCCACAGGGTTTTTCCTGGCCTTGGCCTGCGGCGCTGCCGGGGCAGGCACGGACAATTGGCGTTTCGACACCGGCAATGACGGCCTCGTCACCGCGTCGGTCTATGCCACCAACAAGCTGATCACCGGCGGCGGCGCGCTGAGCTACAGCCCGGTGCTGACCATTGCCTGCCGGGCGGACGGCGAGCCCGCCTGGACCGAATGGCTGCAATTGAACGACGCGGTCTCGGCCAGCCGGAAAATCACCATGTCGGTCGCCATCGACGGTTCCGGCAAATTCGACGAGAGCTGGTCCGTCGGCACACGCGGCAGGGTGCTGATGCGCGACGGTGCCGATGGCATCAAGCGCCTCGTTCCGGCAAACCGCCTGCTGCTGTCATGGCGCTTCGGGCTGTTGTCCGGGCGCGGTCAGGCCGATTTCGACCTCGCCGGTTTCGGCGAGGCGGTCAACCAGATTGCCGGCAGCTGCAAAACCGATCCGCCCTGATTTTTCGAAAAGCCGCAGCCTGTCGGGCCATCGCCACTGGGGTGGCTCTAGCGGCACCATTTCTCGACGGCGAGCGCGATCGCCTTCGTGCAGTCGACGAGATCGCGTACCGGAACACGTTCATTCGGCTGGTGTGCCTGCGCCGGATCGCCCGGGCCGAAGTTGACGGTCGGCGTGTTGCCGAGACCGGTCGGCAAGCCGATGTCGCTGTGCGCGCCAAAGCCGCTGAGGACCGGCGACAAATTGGCCTGCTCGACCGCCTGCCGGAAGACGCCGACGAATGGATTGTCCGACGGGATTTCGGCGCAGTCGGCGTCGAGGATCCATTCGACGCGGGCAGGGTGCTTTCGCAGATAAGGGTCCGCCTGACAGACATTGGCGATATGCTCTTCGATCTCGCGTTTGACGTTGCCGCCCAGCTTGAATTCGTCATGCTCGCTTGGCAGGTACTGCGCGTCGATGATGATCTCGCCGCGGCCCGCCATCGAGGAGGGGTGTTCGCCGGCATTGATCTGGGTGACGATGATCTGGTTGGGCAGGTCCATCAGCGGATGATTCTTCCTGGGGTCGAACATCCAGCGCCGGTTGAGGATGTCGATGCCGTCGAGGATCTGCCGGCAAAGCTGCACGGCATCGACCGGGCCACTCGAATACCAGGCGTTCGGCGTCAGTTCGGCATGGCCGCCAATGCCGTCGATGATGATCTTGCCCCAAAGGATCCCGTGACAGAGGGGAGCGATCTTGTTCGCCGTCGGTTCGGTCATGATACCGGCATCGGCGCGAAAGCCGCGATCGACCATGGCAAGCGAACCCATGCCGCCGATTTCCTCGTCGACGACGGTGGTGAAAACGACGTCGCCGGACAGGGGAACTTCGAGTTCCCTGAGGATCTCCACCGCCATCAGCATGCAGGCGACGCCGCCTTTCATGTCGACGGTGCCGCGGCCATGCAGGAATCCATCCTTGAGAACGGGCTGGAAGGGGTCGGTTGCCCAGTGTCCGGCGGCGCCTGGCGGGACGACGTCGATATGGCCGGTCAGCATGATGGAACGACCGCCGCCAGTGCCCTTCAAGACGCCGCCGAGATTGGGCCTGCCGTCGAACGTCCTGCCTTTGTTGGCGCCGGCGCGCCCCTTGTATTTTTCGTAGAGCGCGGGGCCGTCCGGATCCCAGAGATCGGTCGTAAAGCCCAGCGCCTCGATGCGCTTCTGCAGATAGAGCTGGCAATCGCGCTCGCCGGGACCTGCATCCTTCGGGTTGGATTTCACGATCGAAGGGAAGGCGACGAGATCGCTCAGCGTTTCGACGATGCGATCGGCCGCTGCCTCGACGCGCGCGGCGATGGTCTCTTCCATGGAAGGCATTATGATCTCCAACGTTGGGAAAGCCGGTCGGCAAGCAGGACGAACACCAGAAGGGCGCCGACGATCCCCACCTGCCAGACCGTGTTGATGTTCAATTGCAAGAGGCCGGTCTTCAGCGTGACCAGCAGCAGAACAGCCGCGAACACACCACCGACGCCGCCGCGCCCCCCGGTGATGACGATGCCGCCGAGCATTGCGGCGGTCAGCGATTCGAGTTCGAGGTTCTGGCCGATATTGGGCCTGCCGCTGCCCAGCCAGGCGATCGAGACGAGGCCTGCGGCACCGGCAAGGGCACCGCTCAGCACATAGAGAATGAAGCGAACGCGCTCGACCGGGATGCCGACCAGTTTGGCCGAGCGTTCATTGAAACCCATGGCATAGATCCAGCGGCCCCAGGCGGTCGCCATCAGCACCAGGCCGGCAAGCGCGAAGCACGGGATGGCGAGTGTGAGGAAGGGAACGGGAATGCCCAGGAAAACCCCACGGCCCCACAGAAGCAGCCATGCGGGCACCCCCGCCTGCGCCGCGCCGCCGGTGACGGCAAGCGCGACGCCTGAATAGACGAAGAAGGTGCCGAGCGTGGCGATGAAGGGAAGAAGGGCGAGACCGTTGACCAGCCACCCGTTCATCGCACCGAGCAGTGCGCCGGCCAGGATGCAGATGACCGGCAACAGAACAGGCGGCAATCCAAGCTTCAGACAAAGCATGGCGATGATTGCCGAGAGCGAGACCGCACCGCCGACAGACAGATCTATGCCCGTTCCGCCGGCCAGGATGACCAGCCCTTGTCCGAGGCCGACCAGAGCGAGGATCGTCGAGAACTGCAGGATGGTGGTGACGGTGCCGAGATTGAAAACCGATGGTTTTAGCGCCAGCAGGCCCAGGATCACGATGAGCCAAAGTCCGCACAGCAAGGCGAGGGTCAGGGCAGGACCCTGCAGGTTCCGAAGCGTTTTCATGCGCGGGCTCGCTGGAACCGGGCCAGAGGGAGGCGGTTGGAGACGGCTTCGAAGCCGAGCACGCCAAGGATGAGAACGCCAGTGACGACGGGCTGCCAGAGCGAGGGAATACCGATCAGAAGCAGTCCGTTTTGCAGAATTCTGAGCAACAACACCCCAAGCACCGTGCCGATCAGGCTGCATCGCCCGCCCAATATGCTGGTGCCGCCGAGAATGACCGCCGCTATTGCATCGAGTGCCAGCGTGCTGCCGATCGTCATTTCGACATTGCGGTATGTGGCGACGTAAAAAGTGGCGGCGATGCCGGTGAGGACACCGCTGATGACGAAGGTCGCGAAGCGTATCTTGACCACCGGGATTCCCGACAGCCGCGCCTTCTCTTCCGAATTGCCGATTGCCAGCAGGTGCAATCCATAGGGCGTGCGCCGCAACGCCAGCCATACGGCGAGATAGGCAACGGCTATGGCGAAGGCCGCGACGGGGATCCCCAACACAGTGGTTGAGAGAAGATCGGTGAGGCTCGAAGGCAGGCCGGAGAGCCATTGCCCGCCAAGCAGGACGAAGACGGCGGTGCGGTAGACGCCCAGCAGGCCAAGCGTTCCGACGATCGCCGGAACGCGGCCGAGAACGACCACCGCGGCCGTCACGCAGCCCAGCACCGCGCCGGCCATGGGACCCGCGACGATCGCCAGGAACGGGCTGCCATCGGCGCCGAGTATGCGCCCGATGGCAATGGCGGCGAGGCCCATGACGATACCGATCGAGACATCGATACCGCCCATGGCCAGAAGCAAGGTCATGCCAAGGCCGATCAACAGCAGTTCGACGCTGTTGCGCAGCACGGTCACCGCATTGCCCGAGGTGGCATAATGCGGCGATGCGACGGAGAAGATGGTGATCGCCAGCAGGCAGGCGACAAGCAGGGACCACTCCCGCCCGTTCATGGAGAAGATACCGTTTCCAGACCGTCGCACCGTATTCATGTCAGGGCTCAGAAGTTGAACTTGTCGACATTGTCCTTGGTGAAGACGGCTGGCGGGCCGAGCAGAAGAATGCCCTTCGCGGCATCATAGGTGGCGGGCTTTTCCAGGCCGGCGATGTTGTTCTCGGCCTCGAAGCTCTTGCCATCGATCAGCTGCTTGCCGGCCCAGACCGTGAGATAGCCGAGCTGTTCGGGATCCCACAGCACGGTGAAGCTGAAGGCGCCGCTCTTCAGGTAGGATCGCGCGGTGTTGGGGCTGCAATAGCCGGCGCCGATGACCGAGCCGATCTTGCCCGCGGTTTCGATCGCCTGGGCGACGCCCGGGCAAGTCGAGGAGGCAACGGCGATGATGGCCTTGATGTCGGGATTGGCGGCCATGAGGTCGCCCGAGATCTGCGCGGCGCGCTCGGCAGTGCCGCCGGCAAATTGCGGAGCCAGCAGCTTCAGCTTCGGATATTTGGCGGTTGCCTCCTTCTGCATGAAGCCGATCCAGGCGTTCAAATTGGATGCCGTGGCTTCGCCCGAGACGATGCCTATCGTCGCGTCCTCGCCGACGCGCTTGACGAGTTCGTCGATGATCGTCGTGCCGAGGCCTTCGTCGGTAGCCTGGGCCACATAGACCGCGCGGCCGCTGTCGGGCGCGTCGCTGTCGCTGGTGAACAGTTTTATGTCCTTGGCCTTGGCACTCTCGACCACGGGAGCGATGCTGGAGGCATCGAGCACGCTGACCGAGATCGCTTCGACGCCCTGGTCGATCAGGTTCTGCACGATCTGCAACTGATCGACCGGATTGGTGTCGACAGGGCCGGAATAGATGAAGTCGACACCGAGATCCTTGGCGGCGCGATTGCCGCCGGCTTCCATGGCGTTGAAATAGGGAATGCCGATCAGCTGCGGGACGAAGGCGACCTTGTGCTTGTCGGCCGCATGCGCCGCCGTGGCAACGGCGAGCGACAATGCCGAGGCGGCGAGCACTTTCCTTAGATGTGAAAGCATTGTGGTTTTGATCCTCTCTGGAATGACGTGCGTTTCAGTTTGTTTTTTCGAGCGCCCGCACGTCGGGATGGGCGCCTGTTATGAGCGATACGACTTCCTCGTGATTGGTCTCGGCGGCCAGCCGTTCGGCCACCTTGCGGCCGCGTCGGAAGACGACGATGCGGTCGGCGACTTCGAACACTTCGGAAATGTTGTGGCTGATGAGGACGACGGCGCAGCCGCGCGCGGCAAGCCGCCGCGTCAACGCCAGCACCTTGCGGGTCTCGGCGACGGCAAGGGCTGCCGTCGGTTCGTCCATGATGACCAGTTTGGCGTTCAGATTGAGCGCACGGCAGATGGCGACGGCCTGGCGCTGGCCGCCAGACAGGCTGCCGACCGGCGCTTCGGGGTCGGAAATGTGGGCGTCTAACTCTTGCAGCAGCCCATCGACGCGCTGGCGCATCTCGCCGCGCTTCAGAAAGGGGATGCCCAAAATGGAGCGTTTCAATTCACGGCCGAGAAAGACGTTCTCGGCGATCGACAGGTTCTCGGAAAGCGCCAGTTCCTGGAAAATCGTCGCGATTCCCGATGCGGCCGCATCCTTGGGCGAGGAGAAGGCCACCGGATTGCCTTCGATGATGATCTCGCCCTCGCTCGGCGGATGGGCGCCCGCCAGGATCTTGATGAAGGTCGATTTGCCCGCGCCATTGTCGCCGAGCAGCGCCAGCACTTCGCCGGAGCGGACTTCTAGGTCGACATTGGCGAGCGCCGTCAGCGCGCCGAAGCGCTTGGCGATGTTCCTGGCGACAAGAAACGGTGCTGTCATGGCGGGTTCCCAGCGGTTGCTGATCGGGTTGAGTGGCTAGATGGTCTTGCTCACCCAGCGCAGCACATTGGTCCAAAGCCTGGCATAGCCGGGCCATTCGACGAAACTGTTCGGCAGCCAGTGCGGCCCGATATCCGACGTCCAGACCAGCGTGCGCCCCTCGCCATGGCGCCCGGTAACCAGCAGCGGATGACCGCCCTGGTCCCGCGGCAACCGCGCCAGCACCTCGACATCATCCCGGTCGCGGGTAACGACCTCGTTGGCGCCGAGAAGAATGGGCCATTCACCGTCGATGCCGGCAAACAGCGGATGATCCCTGGGGCCGGTGATCTCGGGCCGGAAGCCCTCCGGGATTTCGAGCCGGTCGTCATTGGGAAGGCAGGTTACCGGCAGCGCATCCTCCACGGCCGTGCGATGCCAGCGGGCCTTACCGTCAATGCCCTGGAAGCTGAAATAGCCGCCGATCATGACCAGCCCACCGCCGGCTTGCGTCCAGTCGCGAAGAAGCTTGAGCCGGTTGGGAACGGTCTTGCCGTGCAGCCAGACGTCAGGATGCAGCAGCAGCGAATTCGCGCCGATATCGGACAGGATGATCGCCCTGTATTGCGACAGGCCTTCCATGGTGAAAGGCAGCTTTTCGACGGCTTCGTGGGCCGGCATGTATTCGAGATCGAATTCGCTGTCCTTCAGGGCGTTGACCAAAGGTGTCGCGCCGAGATGGAAGGTGACGCTGCCGAACTGGTCGAAACCCTTGTAGTGGGTGGCCGAACTCATCCAGCTCTCGCCGACCAGAAGGACTTTCGCTTTCGTCATGATCATGTTTCTCCCGATATTGCCTGGTGTGGGATACTTTCATCCCGGTAAGGTATCGATTTAGCTTGCCATCACGTCATTCGCTAAAGCGGTGGCCTTCAATGTCGTGAAGTCGGCGATGTACCCTTGAGCGCCCTCGACGGTGGTCGTCAGGCTGGCGCCGATCGCCGCGTAGCGGGCCGCTGTTTCCAGCGATGCGCCATGCAGCCATAGACTGAGGAAGATGCCGGCGAAGCTGTCGCCGGCACCGGTCGCGTCGACCCGGTTGACGGGCAGCGCCGGGACCTCGATACGCGGTCCGCCCGTCGACGGAAAGACGACCGCGCCGAACTCGCCAAGGGTGAGCACGACCGTTCCCCGCGGCTTGACGCGCGACAGGATCAGCCGCACCTCTTCGATCATGGTCGCCACACCGGTGCGAAAGCCGAAAATCTCGCGCATCATGACGTCGTTGATGAAGGTCAGGTCGATCTGCCTGATCATCCGCGCAAAGACTTCGGGCGTCCGCGCGCTCCTGGGCAGACCGGCGGAATGCAGGCTCACTTTCCATCCGGCTTGATGAAAGCGCTCGATGGAGGCGGTCATCGTGTCATAATGAAAGCCTTCGATGTGCAGGCAGGCCGGGCGTAGCTCGGGTTTGATCTCCAGATTGGCGGTCAGGTCGACTTCGCCCAGTTCGAACGGTTCGCTGATGATGGTGCGGCTGCCGTTGCGTTCGATGATGACGATCGCCTGCGAAAGCCGGTTGTTGGGCGTGCTGCGGATCGGCAAGGCGTGGACGCCCAGTTTCGAAAGCGCGCCAAGCGCCCAGTCGCTCTCCGCGTCCTGGCCGACCGCCGTCGCCAGTTCCACGTCGAGCGCATAGGGCGCCCCGACGCCCGCGGCGGCAACCGCAAGGTTGGCCGCAGGGCCGCCCAGCGCTTTTTCGATATGGCTTGCCGTGATCCGGTCGTCGCGATGAGGCAGCACGTCGACGCGGCACAGGAAGTCGACGCTCACCCGGCCCGCCACCAGAAGCCTCGGCAAATGGTCGAGATTCTTCAGCCGCTGCGGCGGGCGGCCGGGCAGGGAGCGTGCAAAGGAACTCGGCCGGTACATCAAGGCGGCGATCGCCTTCTCGATGCGGTCCCGCGTGCCGTCCTTCAGCCCGGCTGTGCCATTGATGAAGTTCGAAACCGTGCCGATGGAGACACCGGCCGTTCGTGCGACATCCGCTATGGTCGGGCGCTTGCGTTGCAACTGCGTCATCCAATTGAAGCGTTTCAAACCGTAACAGCGGAAATGCCTGCCCTCAACGAAATCATCTTTCAAAAAACTGGATGGGCCGCTTCCTCTGTGGAAGATTGATCCGCAAAACAAGCGATATCAGGATCGTCCTTTCCAAGATTGAACGATTTTCAAATTCCGGCCAAGACGTCACCCGCCGTGGCGGGACCCTGGATCTAGATCAGCAGCAGGCCCTTCATGCTGGCGTATCCTTTCCGCCCGATGATGATGTGGTCGTGCACGGAAATGCCCAGCCGCTTGGCGGCTTCGATGATCTCTTTCGTCATCTCGATATCGGCGCGCGACGGCGTCGGGTCGCCCGAGGGATGATTGTGGACCAGGATGATCGCTGTCGCCGACAGTTCGAGCGCGCGCTTGACCACTTCGCGGGGATAGACCGGCGTGTGGTCGACCGTGCCTGTCTGCTGCACCTCGTCCGATATCAGTGCGTTCTTCTTGTCCAGGAACAGGATGCGGAACTGCTCGCGCGCCTCGAACGCCATGGCCGAGCGGCAATAGTCGAGAAGCTGCTGCCATGAGGCCAGGACCTCGCGGCCCTGAACCTCGCCGCGCGCCATGCGCTGTGCCGTTGCCGCAACCACCTTCAGGTCGAACGCCACCACCGGACCGATGCCCTTGATCTCCTGCAGAAGGCCAACGGGCGCGCCGAGCACTTCGGCCAAGGTGCCGAAGCGGGCCAGCAGCGCCTTGGCGACCGGCTTGGTGTCGGCGCGCGGGATCAGGCGGAAGAGCAGGAGTTCCAGAAGCTCATAGTCGGGCAAGGCATCCGGACCGGCCGACGCAAAGCGCTCGCGCAGACGATCGCGATGGCCGAGATAATGGGGCTTTTCGGCTGGGGCGGGCTTTGCCTTCGCGGCTTGCCGGATCGGCACTTCGGAGAAGAAACCGCGCTCGTCGTCGTCGCCTTGTCTCGCCATGTACCGCCCATATCCAGCCCGGAGCCGAGCAATGATCGCTGATCCCCACGAAATACTAGGACGGCGGGCGGGGGCGGTCGAGGTCTTTTCGGCGCTGCCAATCAAGCAATAACCGTCAAGAGGCTGGGGCCGCTCCCAGTCGGCGGCAGGGAATGAGTAGCCTCCGCCTTCGACGCAATGTTGGGCAATGGGGCGCGTGCAAGCTCTCGGTGTCGTCACTGACAACGCCACATTAGGAGACAACCAAGATGCCCAGGCTCATTCGTATCCTGCTGTCCGCCGGGCTGCTTCTTGGCTTCGCCCCGGCAATGGCTGCCCCGATGATCGATGCCGGACCCGCCGTTAGCCGCCCGGATCAGCACTTTCCGATCCATGTCATCCAGTACGATCATCCCTGCACTGACGGCCGTTACAGCGACGGGAGGCCGCATGATTGCCGCGAGATCCTGCGCATGCTGGATCACCGCGAGCGTTATCGGGAAAGGCACCGGAACTACGCGCGCGAACGCTACGATCCCTGCACGGATGGCAGGGTCAGCGATGGCCGTCCGCGCAGTTGCCGGGAAATAATGCGCTGGTTCCGAGACCAGGACGAGGACGAGGACTGGCGGCCACGCCAACACTGGAAATAGGCGCGAAACAGAACAGGCGATTGAGGGCCACGGGCTCCTAGGCTGGCAGGCCGGGGCGGTCGAGCTTTTTGGGCGACAGGGTGAAAATCTCGCAGCCGGTGTCGGTCACGCCGACCGTGTGCTCGTATTGCGCCGACAGCGAGCGATCGCGCGTCACCGCCGTCCAGCCATCCGACAGCACCTTCACATGCGGCCTGCCGAGATTGATCATCGGCTCGATGGTGAAGATCATGCCGGGGCGCATTTCCACGCCTTCATTGGCACTGCCGTAGTGCAGGATGTTGGGCGCGTCGTGGAACAGCTGGCCGACGCCGTGACCGCAGAAATCGCGCACCACCGAGCAGCGCTCGGCTTCGGCGTAGGTCTGGATGGCAGCGCCGATGGCGCCGGTGCGCGCGCCCGGCCTGACCGCGGCGATGCCGCGCATCAGGCATTCATGGGTGACCTCGAGCAAGCGCTCGGCGGCGCGCTTGATCGTGCCGACCGGATACATGCGCGAGGAATCGCCATGCCAGCCATCGAGGATGTAGGTCACGTCGATGTTGACGATATCGCCATCCTTCAGCGGTTTGTTATCGGGAATGCCGTGACAGACGACATGGTTGATCGAGGTGCAGGACGATTTCGTGTAGCCGCGATAGTTGAGCGTGGCCGGCAGTGCGCCATGATCCATGCCGAACTCGAAGACGAAACGGTCGATCGTGTCGGTGGTGACGCCGGGACCGACCATCGGCGCCAGCTCGTCCAGGCAGCGCGCGGTGAGGTCGCATGCCTTGCGCATGCCGGCAAAGCCTTCCTCGCCATAGAGGCGGATCTGGCCGGTGTTTCTGAGCGGTGCCGTGGCGGCGTCGAGATAGGTGACCATTTTGTCCGTATAGAAGATGACGCGTCGCAGGAGTGCTGGCGCGAATATGCCACCAGATTTGGCACCTGGCGGCGAAAGGTTCAAGGAAGAACTGCCTGGTGCGGCTCCCGCCGCCCGGATATTCGCTTGCCGAACCCAACCGGAGCGCTCGTCCTTGGCGCGCTGTTCGCCTTGCCGTCGGCCTATGTCTTGCTGATGGTGGTGCCCATGGCCTTCGACGCGGAGACCGACCCGGCCAACCAGTAGTCGCTGCCTGGTGCGCCGGAAAGCCTTGCCGGGCCGGCTGCGCCGGCAGGGCTTTCCCTGGCCGGCTGCAGCAAAAGCGGCTGCTTCCGCAGTGACGACACATTTTCGTGGCACAAACGGATAAAGCAACTTTTGACGACGAACGGCGTTGCTTGGGCGACGCCAGTTCGGGAGATGTTGGATGGACAGATTGCAATTCGAGGTACCGGTGCGCATCGCACCAGGTCCCGGCTTGCCGGTCGAGGAAATCTACAGCGTCGAGCAGGCGCTCGATTTTCTGCAGGACTGGCCAGCGCGCCGGCAGGGCCCGGTGTATCAGAAAGCCTTCAATGCCTGTTTTGGCGCCACGGTGGACGTGGTCGAGACCGAAGACGCCTGCCGGGCGTTCATGGCGTTCTGCCGCGTCACCGGATTGATGGCCGGCGACATGATGGCGCCGCGTAAGCGCGGCGGCGAGGCGAGACCGCTGCAGGCCTGAGGCGGCTTCGAATCCCCGGGTGACCAGCTCATCTTCCACCGCGCATGACAATGTCACGCGCGGCGATGCTTCGGCTCGCCTCGTTAAGCTTCCGTTTCCACCTTCGCGGTTAGCCATTGCTTGTTCGGCAATGGTTGATTCGTTGCGTCAGTTTCATGGTTCGGAAGATGTCCCCAGAAAAAGTCCGTGCGTTCCCGATCGATCGTCAGCTATTCTTGGTCAGGGAAGTGGCCGCTACGCTCGGTAGTCTAAACGGCGAGAAGGCCACATCGTTCTGGAGGGCCAAGGCGGCGGAGCTGCTTGATCGGATCATAGGATCGGGCAGAGACAGGGCTACGGCCAGTGACGAAGTACGCAGGTTTTTCCTTGCTGTACAAAGAGAATTGTCGGCCGGGTCGGTTGCTGAACCGGCGCCAGTTCTTTCTGCTTGAAGCAGATTTTATTCCATAGTCTTGTGCTACTTCCCAACAATACGTAACCACCCGACGGTTGCTGCGATTTCTGTGTCTAAACGGCAACAGAGTATCTAAATTACCTCATATCTATTCTTGAGAATACCCGGCCGTGGCTGCGATCTGATAGGTTGCATTAGCAAGGGATGATTCGTTCCGGGTTGGGCGCGGGTCGGGGGGATGGCGATGGCTCTTCGGGAGAGTGCGGTCGGGTCGCGTGGTGTTTCAGCATGGCTGAAACCTCGATGTCTCGGTATTTCCGGCTTCGTGGCGGCAACTGCCGTGACCTTGGTCATGGCGGCGATGCTGTTCATTGGTCCGACCGGTTCCGCCAAGGCGGCTTGTGTTGCGGCCAGTGGCAATGTCGAGAACTGCACAGGCGCGCCAAATGCCGACATCAGCTATACCGCGCCAGGCGTCACGACGCTCAACGTCAATACGCTGACGATCGATCCCAGCCGGATATCGTTGACTGGGACAGGCGCTGCCCCCGCTGACCCAAGTGCGGGTGTGCAGCACTACACCTGCAGCAGCAATGATCCAGCGCGGTGCACGATCACGCCGGCGACGCCTGCCAGCAACGGGCATCCCGCTACCGCCGAGTCGTGCGCTGGGCCCGATTGCGTCGCGCCGCCCGCGACAGCGGCAGGTGGACCATCTGGCAATTCCGGTCCGACACTTACGGTCAACTACAACCAGCCTGCGGCCAGCACCAATACATCCGGCAGCGGCGCGGTGATCGCGAACGGCACCATCGGCGTGCTTGGGTCCTCAAGCGGCAGCCGCGGCGGCAATGGCAGCAATGGCTACGTCTTTTCCAACGGCGGCGACGGTCACGACGGCGCCGATGGCGGTAGTGTTACGGTCAACGTCACCGGAGCCGTCCAGACGAGCAACAATTGCGTATTGCCAACGGCATGTCCCAACGCGGGCATCGTTGCGAGCAGCGTTGCTGGCGATGGCGGCGACGGCGGCGACGCCAAGGGCATCTCGGGCAATGCCGGCGACGGTGGCTTGGGTGGCAGTGGTGGCACGGCTACGGCCAACTTCAATGGCGGCAGCGTCGAGACCTTCGGTAACTACTCCGCTGGTGTCGTCGCTATCAGCCAGGGCGGTCATGGCGGCAATGGCGGCGGTGGCGGCGGCCTGGTCTTCAACCCCGGCGGCGGCAGTCCGGCTGGCAGCGGCGGCAACGCCAACGTCTTCACCGGCGTCGGCACGACGATCGTCACCCACGGTATCTATTCGCATGGCATCGTCGCGCAATCGATCGGCGGCGGCGGCGGCGGCAGCGCCGGCGGTTTCGGCCTCTTCTCTTCTTCCGGCGGTAGCGGCGGCAATGGCGGCAATGGCGGCATCGTCCAGGTCACCAACAATGCCGCCATCACCACTTGGGGCAACAATTCGCAAGGCATCCTCGCCCAGACAATCGGCGGTGGCGGCGGCGACGGCGGTTCGAATTTCGGCCTGTTCGCCTCGGGTGGCAGCGGCAGTCTCGGCGGCAATGGCGGTCCGGCCAATGTCGTGACCGTCGGAGTCACCAATTCGGGCGCGATCGTCACCCACGGCCAGGAATCGAACGGCATCCTTGCCCAGTCGATCGGTGGCGGCGGCGGCAATGGCGGCAATTCGGGCGGTCTCGTGTCGCTAGGCGGCAACGGCGCCTCGACCACCAATGGCGGCATCGTCGAAGTGACGAACACCGCCGCCGGTTCCATCGACACCGACGGCAAGCAGTCGGCCGGCATCTTCGCGCAGTCTGTCGGTGGTGGTGGCGGCAATGGCGGTACGTCCGGCGGCCTGTTCTCTGCTGGCGGCAAGGGTGGCGCCGGCGGTAATGGCGCCCGCGTGACAGTCACCAATGCCGGTGATATCGAGACCGGCAAGAACGCGATCTTCGACAGCACGGCGGCGGTCAATTCGGCCGGCATCTTCGCGCAATCGGTCGGCGGCGGCGGCGGCAATGGCGGCGGCGCCTTCTCCGGCGGCCTCGGCTTCAGCGTGGCCCTTGGTGGCGCTGGCGGCAGCGGTGGTACGTCCGGCGCCGTCGAGGTGCTGCGGGACGCCAGCGACACCGCCTATTCCATCATCACCCATGGCGACCAGTCCGACGCTGTGTTCGCGCAGTCGATCGGTGGCGGTGGCGGCAATGGCGGCTTTGCGGTTTCGGGCGCGATCGGCCCCCTTGCCCTTGCCATGGGCGGAGCGGCCGGCAATGCCAGTGACGGCAACACGGTGACGGTGGAGACCGCCGGCTCGCTGACGACCTACGGCGACGGCTCGCGCGGCATCTTCGCGCAATCGATCGGTGGCACGGGTGGCAATGGCGGCGCGGCGATCGCGGTCGCGGTCAATGCCACGGGAACGTTCGCGGCGGCGATCGGCATCGGCGGCAATGGCGGGAAGGGCGGGGCATCGAAGCTCGTTACAGTGTCGAGCCTGAGCGACATTTCGACATCTGGCGACAATGCCGCCGGCCTCGTCGCGCAATCGGTCGGCGGCGGCGGTGGCAACGGTGGCTATTCGATCGGCGGTGCGATCGGCGGGATCGGTATCGCGGTCAACATCGGCGGCCAAGGCGCCGGTGGCGGTGCCGGTGCGGATGTCATCGTCGGCAGCTCCGGCTCGATCCATACCAAGGGCGAGAACTCGACCGGCATCCTGGCGCAATCGATCGGCGGTGGCGGCGGCAATGGCGGCTTTACGGTCTCGGCGGCAATTGGCGTCGGCGCGGCAAGCGTCGGCCTTGGCGGGGCCGGCGCCGACGGCAGCAACGCTGGTAACGTCATCGTCAACGCCGACGGCGCCAACCATGCGGTCACCATGGCCGCTTATGCCGGCACCTGGAACCTGGTCACCGAAGGCAAGAACGCCGTCGGCGTTCAGGCTGAAAGCATCGGCGGCGGCGGCGGCAATGGCGGCTTCTCCGGCAGTCTGACACTTGGCGGCGTGGCCGCCGTCGGCGTCAACCTTGGCGGCAAGGGCGGTGGCGGTGGCGATGCCGGCACGGCGACCGTCAACAATGGCAAGAAAGTCGGCAATGTCGTCACGCAAAACAGCATCCTGACCATCGACGACGGATCGACCGGCATCCTGGCGCAGTCGATCGGCGGCGGTGGCGGCAATGGCGGCTTTGCCGTGACGGTGAGTGGCTCTGGCTCCTACGAGGGCGCCGGCGGCGCGGCGGCGGTATCGATCGGCGGCAGCGGCGCCACGGGCGGCGTCGGCAAGGATGTTTTCGTCACCAGCTACGGCAACATCGCTACAAACGGCAAACAGGCTGACGGCATTCTGGCACAGTCGATCGGCGGCGGCGGCGGCAATGGCGGCTTCAGCGTCGCCGGCACGTTCACCACCGGCGCGTTCGGCGCCTCGGTGGCGATCGGCGGCAGCGGCGGCACCGGCCAGCTCGCCGGCGCGGTCACCGTGACCTCGACCGGCAACATCCAAACGCATGGCGACCAGTCGATCGGCATCATGGCTCAGTCTGTGGGCGGCGGCGGCGGCAATGGCGGCTTTGCCGGTTCCGGCGCGATCACGCTGCAGGGTGTGGCAGCAGCGGTCGGCCTCGGCGGCAATGGTGCCGGCGGCGGCAGCGCCAAGACGGTCAAGGTCACCTCGACCGGTAACATCACCACCTATGGCGACCAGTCGATCGGCATCCTGGCGCAGTCGGTGGGCGGCGGCGGCGGCAATGGCGGCTCGACCGTGTCGCTGGCTCTAGGTCTGGATGCGGGCATTGCCGTTGGCCTTGGCGGTAAGGGCGGCGCGGCGGGCGCCGGTCTCGACGTCACGGTCATATCGACCGGCAATATTTCGACTGGCGCAGGCTTCACAGCTGGAGACGTGCGCGGCACGGGTGCCGCCGGCATCCTGGCGCAGTCGGTTGGCGGCGGTGGAGGCAATGGCGGCTTTGCCGGATCGCTCGGCGGCGGCAAGTCGATCGCTATCGGCGTCTCGCTTGGCGGTAACGGCGCCGGCGGTGGCGCCGCCGACATCGTCAAGGTGACGAGTACCGGCAACATCTCGACGAATTTTGACAATTCCTCCGGCATCATCGCCCAATCGATCGGCGGCGGCGGCGGCAATGGCGGCTTTGCGGTCGCCGTCTCGGGCGCGATCGGCGATCCTGACGCGGCTACGGCGGCTGTCGCCATTGGCGGCAAGGGCGGCGTCGGCGGCATCGGCAAGGACGTGACGGTGACGAGCACCGGTACGATCACAACGACCGGCAAGTTCTCCAACGGCATCCTGGCGCAGTCGATCGGCGGCGGCGGCGGCAATGGCGGCTTTGCCATCGCGGGCTCGGCGACGACAGGCAATGCCGGCATCGGCGTCGGCGTCGGCGGCAAGGGCGCGACCGGCTCGACCGCCGGCAAGGTGGTCGTCAACAGCTACAGCCTCGTCGACGGCAACGGCCTGCCGGTGCTGCAGGCGCCACCATCAAACACCGTTTCGATCTGGACCCAGGGCGACAATTCTTCCGGCATCTTCGCACAGTCGGTGGGCGGCGGCGGCGGTTCGGGCGGCTTCGCCGGCAGCCTCGGCGTCGGCCTTGGCGGCGGCGGGCTGGGTGTCAGCATCGGCGGCGGCGCCGGATCAGGCTCGAATGCCGATACGGTCACCGTCACCAGCTACAACAACATCCTGACGCAAGGAAAAGATTCTTTCGGCATACTGGCGCAATCGGTGGGCGGCGGCGGCGGCAATGGCGGTTTCGCCATCGCGCTGTCAGGCAGCAACGCCATGGCAGCAAGCGTCGCGGTCGGCGGCTCCGGCTCGAGCGGCGGCGCCGCCGAGGCCGTCACCGTCACCAGTCATGGCAGCATCGAGACCGATGGCGACGGCTCGCATGCGATCTTCGCCCAATCGGTCGGCGGCGGCGGCGGCAATGGCGGTGGCGCCGTGGCCGGCACGCTGACCGGCCGGGGTGCGGGCAGCCTGGCCGTCGGGGTCGGCGGCTCGGGCGACAATGGCGGCGACGCCAAATCGGTAACGGTCACCTCGACCGGCGATCTCAGGACCGAAGGTTTGAAGGCCGACGGCATCCTGGCGCAGTCGATCGGCGGTGGCGGCGGCAATGGCGGGTTCTCGGGCGCGCTTGCGATCACCGCGGGTCAGGGCGCGGTGGGCGTCGGTGTCGGGGGTTCGGGCGCCGGCGGCGGCAATGCCGATACGGTCACCGTAACCTCGACCGGCAATATCGTTACCCTAAAGAACGGTTCGAACGGCATCCTGGCGCAATCGGTGGGCGGCGGCGGCGGCAATGGCGGCGCGGCGGTGACCATCGCCGGCTCCGCGCAGCAGGCGGCCGCGGCCGTTTCTGTCGGCGGCAGCGGCGCCAAGGGCGGCACTTCCAAACTGGTAACCGTCAACAATACCGGCACGATCGACACGACCGGCGACAAGGCGAACGGCATCCTGGCGCAGTCCATCGGCGGCGGCGGCGGCACAGGTGGTTTTGCCATTTCCGGGGAGATGGTCGTCGACGGCGCCGGCGGCGCCGCTGTCAGCGTCGGCGGCAACGGTGGCACCGGCCAGGATGGCGGTGCCGTCATCGTCAACAGCAATGTCGGCACCACCCTCGCCGACAACAACGCAACTGTCCACACCGTGGGCGGCGATTCCAACGGCATCTTCGCGCAGTCGGTCGGCGGCGGTGGTGGCGATGGCGGTTTCTCGGGCGCCATCTCAGTCACCGGCCAGAATGCCAAGGCCGCGATCGCCGTGTCGGTCGGCGGTTCAGGTGCGGGCTCCGGCGACGGCAAGACCGTCAATGTCACTTCGGTCGATAACGTCCTGACCGAAGGCA
This sequence comes from Mesorhizobium sp. BH1-1-4, assembly GCF_020165665.1. NCBI lineage: Bacteria > Pseudomonadati > Pseudomonadota > Alphaproteobacteria > Hyphomicrobiales > Phyllobacteriaceae > Mesorhizobium > Mesorhizobium sp. BH1-1-4. The sequence goes on along the minus strand of NZ_JAIUIN010000030.1, from coordinate 14,846 downwards.
ACGGCGCGAACGGCATCCTGGCACAGTCGGTCGGCGGTGGCGGTGGCAATGGCGGCTTCTCCTTTGCCGCGACCATCAAGGGCTCGCTCGGCAAGAACCCGGGCAAAAACGGCGCGGTTTCGGTATCGCTCGGTGGCGGGGCCGGTTCCGGCGGCGATGCCGAGAAGGTCACGGTCGATTCAACCGGCATCATCCAGACCGGCGGCGACAAGGCCTTTGGCGTGCTGGCGCAGTCGGTCGGCGGCGGCGGCGGCACTGGCGGGCTCAGCGTGGCGGCGGCTCTCAACCTCGGTGAGGGCGGCAACCAGATCACCGCCGCGGTCGGCGGCGAGGGCGGTGGCGGCGGTACGGGCGGCGAGGTGCTGCTGACGCGGCACGGCTCGACCGTCACAACCGGCGACCAGTCCGTCGGCCTCTTCGCACAGTCGGTCGGCGGCAGCGGCGGCAATGGCGGCATGGCGATCTCCGGCGTGATTGCCGGCACCGACGCCAAGACCTTGTCGGCCAGCGTCGGCGGCTTCGGCGGCGCCGGTACCAACAGCGGCAAGGTGACGATCGACAATACGGGTGCGATCTCGACCTATGGCATCGAATCCCATGCCATCCAGGCACAGTCGATCGGCGGCGGCGGCGGCAATGGCGGCATGGCCGTCTCGGCCGTGATCGGCTCGCTGGGCACGGGAACCAATTTCAACGCCGGCGTCACGGTCGGCGGCTTCGGCGGAGACGCCGGTTTTGCCGGCGACGTTTTCGTGACCAATCACGGCCTGTTGCAGACCGGCCTGCTCGCGGCGGGCCAGACCACGACCAATGGCGATGGCGCTTACGGCATCTTCGCGCAGTCGGTCGGCGGCGGCGGCGGTTCCGGCGGCAACGCCATCACCGGCGTGCTCGGCCTCAACGGCAACAATGCGGGCACGCAGGTCAACGTCAGTGTCGCGGTCGGCGGCGCGGCCGGCGACGGCAACAAGGGCGGCAACGTCACCATCAGGCAGTATGGCGGCATCGAAACCAGCGGCGTGGGCGCTTTCGGCATTCTGGCGCAATCGATCGGCGGCGGCGGCGGCACCGGCGGCCGCGCCAATTCGATCTCGCTGCAGCTTGGCGCGAAATGCACCCTTCCGAAAGTCTGCGAACCGGCCGGCGGCAAGCCGAACTGGAATCTTCAGGGCGTCGTCGGCGGTGCCGGTGGAACCGGCAACGACGCCGAGACCGTCGAGGTCGGCAATTATGATTTCATCACCACCCATGGCGACAAGTCGTCCGGCATCGTCGCACAATCGATCGGCGGCGGCGGCGGCATCGGTGGCGACGCTTATGTGGGAACGGGTGGCCTCTTCGCGATACCTTACGTGCCGGTCGATCCGACGCTGCTGCTGAAGCCGCTCGGCACCAGCAGCCTGACCAGGTCCGGCACGGTCGCCATTGGCGGCAACGGCGCTGGCGGCGGCAATGGCGGAACCGTCATCGTTGCCAATGAAAGCGTGATCACCACCTTCGGCACCAAGTCGGATGGCATTCATGCGCAGTCGATCGGCGGCGGCGGCGGCGATGGCGGCGACGGCCAGGCCGGCGCGCTCGGCACCGTCGGTATCGGGGGCCAGGGCAAGGCCGCCGGCAATGGCGGCTCGGTCACCGTGACCAACGGCAAGACCGACCTCAGCCAGGCCGGCACGGCCATCATCGAGACGCACGGCACGTCGCCAACCCCTCCGGCCGAAGGCGCCCCGAGCGCCGATCCCGAGCAGGGCTATTCCGCCGGCATCTTCGCGCAGTCGGTCGGCGGCGGCGGCGGCACCGGCGGCGGCGCCGGCGGCCTGCTGTCGCTCGGAGGTTCCGGGAAAGCCGGTGGTATAGGCGGCCACGTCACGGTCAACAATTATGGCGGCATCCTTACGCATGCCGATGATTCCGTTGGCGTTTTCGCGCAATCTATCGGCGGCGGCGGCGGCGCCGGCGGCTCGCTCGGCATCAGTGCGATCGCCGTCGGCGGCTCCGGCGGCTCAAGTGGCAATGGCGGACAAGTGGATGTCATCAACGACGCCATGATCGAGACGCACGGCATCGATTCCTACGCCATCCAGGCGCAGTCGGTGGGCGGCGGCGGCGGTTCGGGCGGCGGCAAGAATGGCGGCATCACCGGCTCGATCCCGGCCTTGATCGCGATCGGCGGCGCCGGCGGCTCGTCCGGCATCGGCGGCATCGTCACCGTCACCAACAACAACAGCCTGCACACTTATGGCGCGGGTGCTGATGGTATCAACGCGCAGTCGATCGGCGGCGGCGGCGGTTCGGGCGGCCGCGCGATCGGCTTCATCGCCGTTGGCGGCAAGGGCGGCGATGTTGGCAACGGGACCATGGCCGGCAGCAATGGCGGCGGCGGCGCGGTCACGGTCAACAACAATGCCAATGGCACGATCACGGTCGAGGGCATCGGCGCGCATGGCATCTTCGCGCAATCGGTCGGCGCCGGTGGCGGCTCGGGCGGCGGCGGTATCGGCGCCAGCATCGTGCCGACTTCGGTCGGCGTCGGCGGCGATGGCGGCAGTTCGGGTGACGGCGGTGTCGTCACCGTCAACAACCACGGCGACATCACGACCGTGTCTGCTTCCTCGGTGGCGATCTTCGCCGAATCGATCGGCGGCGGTGGCGGCAACGGCGCCATGAGCATTGCCGCGGCGCTCAGCCCTGGCGCCTTGACATTCGGCATCGGCGGCGACGGTGGTGCCAGCGGCAAGGGCGGCGACGTCAACGTCACCAATTTCAGCGACGGCTTCATCCACACCCAGGGCTTTGGCTCGACCGGCATCATGGCGCAGTCGGTTGGCGGCGGCGGCGGCAATGGCGGGGCGACCTACTCGGTGGCCGGCGGCGTTCCCGGCTTCTCGCTGGCGCTGGGCGGCAAGGGTTCCGCCGGCGGCGACGGCGGCGTGGTCACCGTCGTCAACAACGGCCAGATGCAGCTCGACGGCGACAATTCGGTCGCGATCTTCGCGCAGTCGGTCGGCGGTGGCGGCGGCAGCGGCGGCACCGCGATCGCGGCGACCATCGGCCCGCCGGTGTTCATCGGCGGCGACAGCGGCGCGACCGGCAAGGGCGGCGATGTCACCGTCACCAACACCGGCGTGATCGTGTTGAAGGGCAATGGCTCGGTCGGCATTTTCGCGCAGTCGGTCGGCGGTGGCGGCGGCGTGATGACCGCCGGCACCGATGGCATCATCGAGGCTGTCAATGGCGGCAGCGGCGATGGCGGCAAGGTGACGATCAACAGCAATGTCGCCATGCTGATCACCGGCGACAATTCGGTGGGCGTCTTCGGCCAGAGTGTCGGCGGCGGCGGCGGCGTTGGTGGGTTCTCCGGTAATTTCCTCGGCCTCGACCAGGCACCGGCTGCAACCAGCCTGATGGTGAGCCCGTTCTCGACGCCGGCACCGCAAGGGTTCATGGGCAGCGCCGGCGGCGCCGGTGTGGGCGGCGACGTCACGTTCGAGCAGACCGCCAACCTCTATGTCACCGGCAAGAACTCATCCGCGCTGATGGAGCAGAGCTCCGGCGGCGGCAGCGACATCGCCGACAATGGCGACATCAACGTCACCATCGCCAAGGACGTGATGATCATCGGCGGCTCGGGCACCGGCGCCGGCGTCAGCTACCTGGACGGCAGGGACAATGTGCTGACCAACAACGGCTTCGTCGGCGCGGTCACCGGGGCCGACGGTTGCATCCCCGGGGTCGACGCGGGCTGCGAGCGCAAGATCGACGGCTATGCCATGCTCGGCGGCGTCGGCAACGACACCTACAACAATTTCAAGGACACGATGGGCTCGATTGCCCTCGGCGGTGGCCAGAATGCCTTCAACAACGAGAAGGACGCCATTTACCGGATGGGCGACACCGTCGACCTCGGCGGGACCGGCCAGTTCAGCAATGACGGCTATGTCGCGCCGGGCGACCTCGACCATGTCCTGACGACTTACGTCACGGGGAACTGGACGCAGTCGGGGATCGGCACCTACCTGCTCGACCTCGATCTCGACCCGCAAGCCGATCAGATCAACATCACCGGCACGGCAGACCTCGATGGCAAGGTCAATCTCAACATCATGGAACCAGGTGCCGCGAAGCCAGGCACCGAGGAGTACCTGATCCTGCATGCCGATGGCGGCATCACCGACAGCGGGCTCGTGCTCGACTCGATCCCCAGCGCGGTCGCTCTGTACAAGCTGGTGTATGAGGGCCTCGACGATCTCTATCTCAATGTCGATATCAACTTCGCCCGCACCGGCCTGACCGAAAACCAGACCTCGGTCGGCCGGGCCGTCAACGCCATCCAGACGGATCTGACCTCGCCGGCCTTCGAGAAGATCGCCGCTGCGCTGTTCTATATCCCGACGCTCGATCAGCTTGGCGCTGTCTACGACTCGATCTCGGGCGAGGGTGTTTCTGGCTTCGAGCAGCCGCAGTTCGACGCCTATGACACATTCATGGCCTCGATGAACCGGCAGGCGAATTTCTGGCGCACCGGGCTCGGCACCGATCCAACGGATTATTCCCTCAAGCCGCAGGCCTATGACGAGCCGGCGGCGAAGAAGAAGGATCCGTTCAAAGCCATGCAGCCGGACGAACGGCGCTGGAGCTACTGGGCAACGGCCGGCGGCAACGCCGGTGACCTCGGCGGCGATGCCGTCGTTGGCAGTGCCGAAAATGTCTACAGGGGTGGCAGCTTCGCGGCGGGTCTGGAGTCCACCGGCGACTCCGACATGGTGATGGGCTTTGCGCTGGGCGGCGCGGCGGCGTCCTTCGCCGTCGACGACCGCCAGACCTCCGGCAACATCATCGGCGCCCAGGCCGGCGCCTATGTCGCGCGCAAATGGGATCAGTTCTACATCAATGGCGGACTGGCCTTCGGCCTCTACAACAACAATGTCCATCGGGCGACCTCGGTACCCGGCTCGGACACACCGCTCGATCCCGTGCCCGCGATCACGACGGAGAACTGGCGCAGCAATTTCCTGAGCGCCGGTTTTGGCACCAATGTGGAGGCCGGCTGGCGCCAGCAAGTGGGCCAGGGCGCGATCACGCCGTTCGCCGCGCTCCAGTTCTCGTTCCTGTCCATGGATGCCTTCGACGAGACGTCGCTTGGCGGCGGCGCGCTGGGGCTCAGTTTCAACCAGCGCGTCATCACCTCGCTGCCGGTCTCGCTCGGCTTGCAACTCGACACGACGATCGCCGCAGGCGGTGACCGGTCGCTACAGGCCTGGGGTCGTGCGGCATGGGTGCACGAGTTCGAACCCGACCGCTCGGTCAAGCCGAGCTTCCAGGCGGCGCCCGGCTATTCCTTCGTGATTCAGGGCGCCGCGGCGGCCGAGGACGCGGTCGCCGTCAATGCCGGCCTGAAGATGAACTGGAACAGCAACACCTCGATGTTTGCCACTTTCGACGGCAAATTCGGCGACGGCGTGCAGACCTATGGCGGCAATGTCGGCTTCAAGGTGAACTGGTAGGATAGCGACGGAAAAGAGAAGCCAGCAAGGGCGTGCAGCCCTTGTGGAGCCAGATGCAATTCACGTCCGGCAAGCGAGTCCTGCATGACATGTATCTGCCGTTTGACGGGCTCTTTTCCACAATCGGGAGTTGCTGAAAGTTTTACCCACGACATCAAGAGACTTTAAACTTCTGCCCGATAGCAAAGCACGTATGGCCTCGTGGCGGAGCGGCTACGCTAGAGACTGCAAATCTCGGAAGCCTCGGTTCGATTCCGGGGCGAGGCCTCCAAAATTCCGAAGCGGATAGGCAGGTGGATCGGGCGGGGCTGGACGCCCATCCCCGGCCTATTCTGGCATTGCGCCAAGCGGCTTCACGCGCGCTTTGCCGCTCGGGTGGAGTGATCCTGCCCACGAAGATGTCAGCATGCGACGATCGGCCAAGACGCTGTTTGAAGCCAATGGCGCCTGCGAGCACAAATGAACCGAACTTTTTAGCCGTTCGTTCATATATGCATGCTTTCTAATTTAAGTTATGGCTTTCAATTGCGTCACCCGATTTTGGCTCGCGGCGACCGGCATATGCCGGAGCAGAAATGCAAACGTTGCCACCATCTTCGCCCTCAGCCTGCCGATCGTCGTGGGTGCGGCGGGTTTCGGCGTGGAGACGTCCTACTGGTACTATAACAGCCTGAGACTGCAGGCCACGGCCGATGCCGCGGCTTATGCCGGCGCGCTAGAGCAGATCTCTGGTTCCGACAAGCCAACGGTCATCGCGGCGGCAACACAGTCGGCCGCGACGAACGGGCTTGGCGCGGGCACGATCGTCGTCAACACGCCGCCGGCGTCCGGGCCGAACACGGCGAAGAAAGCTGTCGAGGTCATCGTCAAGCAGAACCTCGACCGCGTGTTCACGGCGATCTTCACGCAGACTCAGGTTCCCGAACGGGCGAGGGCGGTGGCCCTCATCACCAATGCCTCGAAGGCCTGCATGACCGCGCTCGATCCGACCGCTTCGCAGGCCGCACTGTTTTCCGGCAACACCGCGGTGAAGGTCACCGGTTGCGTGATAATGTCCAATTCGATCGCGCCGGACGCCATCAAGCTACAGGGCTCGGCGAGCCTCCAGGTCGATTGCCTGATATCGGCGGGCGGTGTCTCTCTCAGCAACCCCGTCACGACCATCTGCGCGGCGCCGATCACGCAGGCGCTGCCTGTCGCCGATCCATTTGCCGACCTGCCGACCCCGGCGGCATCGAATCCCTGCCAGAATGACAACAAGGCGACGCTGAGCCCAGGCACCTATTGCAACGGCATGTCGCTGAAGGGCAATGTCACCCTCTCGCCCGGCGTCTATGTCGTTCAGGGCGATCTCAAGATTAACGCCAACGCGGCCATTGTCGGCAGCGGTGTGACCATCTTCATGTCGGGCAGTTCGACCGTCGGCATGAATGGCACCGCCTCCGTGAAGCTCAGCGCACCGACCTCCGGTGCCTATTCCGGTGTGCTGTTCTACGGCGACAGGACCGGCAACAGCGCGTCCAGCACATTCAACGGCACGGCGGATTCGCTGCTGACCGGAGCCATCTACTTCCCCAGGCAGCAAGTGAGTTATCTCGGCAATTTCTCGGGCAACATCGGCTGCACCCAGGTCGTCGCCAATACGATTCAATGGTCCGGCAGCACAACCATCAACCAGGATTGCACGAGTCTCGGAATGCGCGACATTCCGGCGGCGCAGTCCGTGGCGCTGGTCGAGTAGCCCTGTGAAACGCCGATCGGTGCCGATCCTGAGCGATAGAGCGGGCGTTGCGGCGGTCGAGTTCGCGATGGTTCTGCCCTTCCTGTGCGTGGCGCTGCTCGGCATCATCGATGGCTGGTCTTACATGACGAGCTCGCTGTCGATGCGCGCCGGCGTCAAAACCGCCGCGAACCTGATCATGGCGGGATCGACCAATGATACGGCGACCCAGGGCGTGGCCATTTCGAGCTGGGAGAAGCGACCGCCGGATGGCCAGGTCACGCTAAGCCGGATTTACAAGTGCGGGACGACGGTGGTCGATGCTTCCACCTTGTGCAGCGGGCCGAAGGCGCCATCGGTCTATGTCCAGATTCAGGCATCGGCGACCTGGGTGCCGCCCTTCGCCTTCGGTGTCTTCTCCAGTTCCAGCGTCATCGGCCATCTGGAGGTGATCCGTGTCCGCTAAAGCAATCCCGGGAAAAGCGCGCAGCGGTTTTCCGTCCGGAATTGCGTCAAAACAGGTATCTTCAGGACGTCGTCAACGGCCTGCTCGAGCTAACGCATTCAGGCGGGATCAGGCGGGTGGGGCCGGGTTGGAATTCGCGCTCATCGCGCCTTTTCTCGTCATGCTGTTGTTCGGCATCTTCGCCTTCGGCTGGTCGATGAACGCCGTCTCCAGCGTTCGCTATACGCTCGAGACATCGTCACGATCACTGCAACTTCAAAATACGTTGACCCAGGCCGACATCCAATCGATCGCGACGCAGAAACTGCAGGCGCTGGGCCTGAAGGATGTGAACGTCACGATCGCCATCGATCCGGCAAGCGGCGGCTTTCGCATGGCGCACCTGACCGCGACCTACGCCTTCGTCATCGATTTTCCCTACTTCAGCGCCTTTCCGATCAACTACGCGACAACCGTCACCGTGCCGCTGGTTGGCAGTTAGGTCAGGCGTGGGCTTTTGCGGTCAGGTGACGCAAGCCCGGCCCGATTCTCGGGCGACATGGCCAAGCATCGGACGTGGGAAAAAAGGTTCTCGGCAAAGTGCTTGAAAAGCCTGGTACGCCCAAGGGGAATCGAACCCCTGTTACCGCCGTGAAAGGGCGGTGTCCTAACCGCTAGACGATGGGCGCGCTCAGACGAAGCGGCTTATACTGACGTTGTGCGCAACCGGCAACCCGTCAGGTGCCGCCTTGGACAACTTTTTTCCAACCTGACAAATCAGCGATTTCACGAGGGGCGGCAGGGCTTGGCGATTTGTGGTGACGTCAGTTGCTTCGTCACGGAGCTCCGCTCCTGCTCCGCCCGTTGGATAACGAAGTTGGCCGCCCTTAGCCGACAGGCTTTCGGTCCGCCAAATCAGCCGCTAGCCGTCGCCACCGCCGCTGCGCCGGCGGCAGCGCCAGTTCCAGTCGCGCTCGGGGCCGACGTCGACATGGACCGATTCGGTGTGGCAATAGGTTCCGACGCCGCCGCGGCCGGGCATGGTCCTGATGTAGTTCGCCAGCTCCCATTTGGAGACGCCGGGCACCTGGATGTCGGCGGCGGCGCAGTACATGTGCAGCGAATTCTTGGCACCGTTGGCGCGGCGGTTGCGGGCCGGGTCGCGATAGCCCGAGGTCACCATCATCTTGCGGCCGTAGTGGCCTTCGATCGTCTTCAGCACACGCACCAGCGACGGCTTCAGGCAGGCGACGTCCACGCTCTCATTCTGCTTCAAGAGGCCGTTGGGCGCCAGGCGGGCCATGCCGGCGGCGGACGCGACCTGATAGCTGCCGCCCGAGCCTTCGTCCTCGTTGAGGTCGACGTCGCTTTCGTCGTCGAGGCCGGATTTGCGCTTGATCTCGAACAGGGCCGTCTGGCGCACGCCAGGCAAGGCGTCGCTGCCCGTGATGTGACCGGCATCGTCACCGCCGGTCGAAGCCAGTTGTATCGGCTTTGCCGTGGAATCGGCCGAGGCCAATGTGATGATCGGCTTTGCCGCCGCCGGGGCAGGCTTGGCCTGCACGACCGGCTGTTCGCCAGATCGTGTGTTGACCAGCGGGGCAGGCGTCGCCGAAGCCGGGGTGGCACCGAACATCGATGCCAGGAAGCCTTTTTTCCTCGGGGCGTCGGCTTGCGGCGCCTCGCCAGCGGTCACATAGACGGGGTTGTTCATCACCGGTGCGGCGGCCGGCTTCGGTGCGATCGCGGCGGCATCCGCGGCGGCGATCTTCTGGGCAACCGCGTCGGTCTGCTGCGCCGTCTGTACTGGTTGTTGCAAGGCCTGCGGCGTCTGTCCCACGATCGTTTCAGCGCCGGCCGGCGTGGTGAGCGGGAAGACAGCCTGCGGCTTGGCCATCGGCACGTAGGCAACCTTTTCGGGGAGCGCCGTGTCGGTTTCGCTCATCACGGTCGTCTGCTCTGTCGCCACCTGCGACGACGAATCGGCGGCGGCGAGCGGCTTGCCGGTGGAGGCGGCGTTCATGTTCGACGCGGAAGCATTGTAGCCGGGCATTCCGACCGACATTGTCGGGTCGCCAGCCGATGTGCAGGAGGCCAGGAGCATCGAGCAGAGCGCTGCCACAATGGCGCGGCGTTCTCCCTTTGCGAGGCTCCATCCTGCTGATTTCAAAGTCAAATTCCCCCTCGATGTCCGGTCGGTATGTCCGAGACGCTGACCAATATGTCCGCGTCAGGGTGACCTTTGTCTCCGATCCGGAAACGAGACCTGTGTCAAATCAGCAAGCCTGTAAGTATTTTTGCAGCGACTGCCGAATTGCGGCTGCTTGATGGTTGACGACACCATTTCGCCCGCTTTTACGGGTCCGTCAACTCACCACACATTACAGTCCGTTACACACGCACCCTGACATAGGTCCCCGGAGCATCGCCCAAGGTTTTCATATGCTTGCCGGGTTTGCGGGCAGGGACGCGGGTGTTGTCCTTGGCCTCTATCCAGCTTTGCCAGTGCGGCCACCAGGATCCGGGATGGTCCTGGGCGCTGGCTATCCACTGGTCGAAGTCGCCTTTCGGCGGGCCGCCGGTCCAGTACTGGTATTTGTTGGATGCGGGCGGATTGACGACGCCCGCTATATGGCCCGATCCCGCCATCACATACTCGACCGTGCCGCCGAAATATTTCGAGCCGAGGAAGACGGACAGCGCCGGCGCGATGTGATCTTCCCGGGAGGCGAGATTGTAGACCGGAATGGTGACATCGCCGAGCGAGACCGTGTGGCCCGCCAGCTCCATCGTGCCGCGCGAGAGGTTGTTCTCGAGATAGCAGTTGCGCAGGTAGAAGGAATGGTTGGCCGCCGCCATGCGGGTCGAATCGGCGTTCCAGTAGAGCAGGTCGAAGGGCAAGGGATCCTTGCCGCGCATGTAGTTGTTGACGACATAGGGCCAGATCAGGTCGCCCGAGCGCAGCATGTTGAAGGCGGCGGCCATCTTGGTGCCGTCGAGATAGCCCTTTTCGTTCATCGACTTTTCCACCGCCGCGACCTGTTCCTCGTCGACGAACACTTTCAGGTCGCCGGCATAGGTGAAGTCGACCTGGGTGGTGAAGAAGGTCGCCGACTTGATGCGGTCGTCGCCTTCCCTGGCCATCAGCGCCAATGCCGCCGCCAGCAGCGTGCCGCCGACGCAGTAGCCGATCGCGTTGACGTCGCGTTCGCCGGTCGCCTTCTCGATCGTGTCGAGGCCGTATTGCAGGCCCTCCCTGATATAGGCTTCCCAGTTCTTGGCGCCGTGGCGCTCGTCCGGATTGATCCAGGAGATGACGAAAACGGTGTGGCCTTGCTCGATCGCCCAGCGGATGAAGGATTTCTGCGGGTTGAGGTCGAGGATGTAGAACTTGTTGATCCAGGGCGGGCAGATCAGCAGCGGGCGCTTCAGCACCGTCTCGGTCGCCGCATCATACTGGATGATCTCGGCGACATCGCTGCGGCCGACCACCTTGCCGGGCGTGGTGGCGATGTTCCTGCCGATCTCAAAGGGCGAATAGTCCGCCTGGCGCAATTTCAGGTCGCCCTTGCCGGCGGCGATGTCCTCGGCCAGCATCTTCATGCCGCGCACCAGGTTTTCGCCGTTGGAGGCGACGGTTTCGCGAAACAGTTCGGGATTGGTCAGGATGAAATTGGACGGCGAGATGGCGTTCGATACCTGCTTGACGTAGAAGCTCGCCTTGTGGCGGGTGTGCTCGTCCAGGCCTTCGGCATGGTCGACCAGCTCGGACGCCCAGCGCGAGGTGACGAGATAGGCCTGCTTGAGGAAATCGAAGAAGGCGTTGCGGCCCCATTCCGGATCCTGGAAACGCTTGTCGCCGCGCTCCGGTTTGACGGCATCGTCGGGCCCTTCGGCGTTGGGGCTGACGCGCTGGATGGCATTTGCCCAAACCGTCATATAGCCGGCGAACAGCCTTGTCTGCGCCTCGAGCGCGCGCTGCGGGTCGGCAAGCCAGTATTCCGAGAGCTTGGAGAAGGTCTTGACCATGTCGACGACCGGCTCGGCGACATGGTCGCGCACCTCACCTTTTTCGCGCGGTTCGGCCCAGGCGGAGGCGGCTTTGCCGGCTTGCTCGATCATCCGGGCCATGTTCAGCGCGAAGCGTTCCGGATCCTTTACCAGATATTGCTCGACCGTCGAAGGTCCGCCATCTTCCGCTTTGCCCGAATCGGGTGTTTTGGACATGGTTCGCGGGGTTCCTCCGGAAGCGTTTTCTTGACATATTAACATGGGACATCCGACAGGGTCCAATCTCGCTCTACCCCGGCTGCCAAGGAAACAATATGACGAATAAGTTTGGCGAGACTGTTTTTTTCGGTGCCGGCCATTTTTGCCGCATCGGCGCGGCGATCATGTTCGTGGCCATTGCCGGATGTTCGAGCACGAATACCAGTGGCCCGGTGCCGATGGCCTCGGACGCCGGCCCGAAGGACACCGGCACCTTTCCGAACCTGAACATCCCGCCGAAAGTGGCGGCGAAACAATTCACGGAGGCCGAGAAGAACGCCAAGCTCGCCCAGTTGAAGGCCGACGAGAACGGGCAGGGCGCCAAGGGCGGCGGCGCGGCCGTCACCAACCAGGCGGCGTTGACCGATCTCGCCAAGAAACACGGACCGCAGACGCTGAAGCAGATCGAAGGCAAATGCGACCCCGCCCTCGACCCTACCTGCAAATGAGTATATAGCGCGCGCCCAATGCCCTAACATTATCCGGGGCTCCCTTCGCTGTCTGGAACCGCCATGGAAGAATTTCACAAGGTCCGCCGGCTTCCGCCCTACGTGTTCGAGCAGGTCAACCGGCTCAAGGCCAGCGCCCGTTCGCGCGGCGCCGACATCGTCGATCTCGGCATGGGCAATCCGGACCTGCCGACGCCGAAGGCCATCGTCGACAAATTGTGCGAGGTCGTGCGCGACCCGCGCACGCACCGCTATTCCTCGTCGCGCGGCATTCCAGGCTTGCGCCGCGCCCAGGCAAACTACTATGCCCGCCGCTTCGGCGTGAAACTCAACCCCGATACGCAGGTGGTGGCCACGCTTGGCTCGAAGGAAGGCTTCGCCAACATGGCGCAGGCGATCACCGCGCCCGGCGATGTGATCCTGTGCCCCAATCCGACCTATCCGATCCACGCCTTCGGCTTCATCATGTCGGGCGGCGTCATCCGTTCGCTGCAGGTCGAGCCCGATGACGGCTTCATTCCAGCGCTCGAGCGCGGTGTCCGTCATTCGATCCCGAAGCCGCTGGCGCTGATCCTCAACTATCCGTCGAACCCGACGGCACTGGTGGCCTCGCTCGATTTCTACAAGGACGTCGTCGCCTTCGCCAAGAAGAACGACATCATCATCCTGTCCGACCTTGCCTATTCCGAAATCTATTTCGACGGCAATCCGCCGCCCTCCGTGCTGCAGGTTCCGGGCGCCATGGATGTCTGCGTCGAGTTCACCTCGATGTCGAAGACCTTTTCCATGCCCGGCTGGCGCATGGGCTTCGCCGTCGGCAACGAGCGGCTGATTTCGGCGCTGACCCGGGTCAAATCCTATCTCGATTACGGCGCCTTCACCCCGATCCAGGTGGCCGCCGCCCATGCGCTCAATGGCGACGGCGCCGATATCGCCGAGGTGCGCGACATCTATCACAAGCGCCGCGACGTGATGGTCGATGCCTTCGGCCGCGCCGGATGGACCATCCCGGCCCCGGCCGCCTCGATGTTCGCCTGGGCGCCGATCCCGGAGCCGTTCCGGCATCTGGGATCGCTCGAATTCTCCAAGCTGCTCATCGAGCATGCCGACGTGGCGGTGGCGCCAGGTGTCGGCTTCGGCGAGCATGGCGACGATTTCGTGCGCGTGGCGCTGGTCGAGAATGAGCACCGGATCCGCCAGGCGGCGCGCAACATCAAGCGCTTCCTGTCGACCAGCGCCAAGCAGCCCAACAATGTGGTGCCGCTTTCCGCCCACCGGTAAATACAAATTCGATCTGACTTGAGGGACGCCGCCTTCCATGGCTGAAGCACTGCGTGTTGGAATTGCCGGACTTGGCACGGTCGGTGCCTCGGTGGCGCGCGTGCTGCGCGACAAGGCGACGGAACTGACCCGCCAATGCGGGCGAGACATCGTCGTGGCGGCGGTGTCGGCGCGCGACCCGAAACGCGACCGTGGCGTCGATCTCGGCGCCGCGATCTGGTTCGACGATCCGGTGAAGATGGCGCAGACCGCCGAGATCGACGTGTTCGTCGAGCTGATCGGCGGCGACGAGGGACCGGCGCGGGCTTCGGTGAAGGCCGCGCTCGAAGCCGGCCGCCATGTCGTCACCGCCAACAAGGCGCTGCTTGCCAAGCATGGCGTGGCGCTTGCCGAGATCGCCGAGAAGAAGGGCGTGCTGCTCAACTACGAGGCCGCGGTGGCCGGCGGCATTCCCGTCATCAAGACGATGCGCGAAGCGATGGCCGGGAACTCGGTCACCCGCGTGTTCGGCATTCTCAACGGCACCTGCAATTATATCCTGACCCGCATGGAGGCCGAGGGCGTCTCTTTCGATGTCGTGCTGAAGGACGCGCAGCGGCTGGGTTACGCTGAAGCCGATCCGACCTTCGACATTGAGGGCCATGACACCGCACACAAGCTGTCGATCCTGACCAGCCTTGCCTTCGGCACCAGGATCGCTGCCAACGACATCTACATGGAAGGCATTTCCAACATCACCCAGGCCGACATTCGCGCGGCCGGCGATCTCGGCTACCGGATCAAGCTGCTCGGCGTCGCCCAGCGCACCGAAAGCGGTATCGAGCAGCGCGTGCACCCGACCATGGTGCCGACGGCTTCCGTCATCGCGCAGGTGCATGGCGTTACCAATGCGGTGGCGATCGAGACCGATATTCTGGGCGAACTGCTGCTCTCTGGCCCAGGTGCGGGCGGCAATGCCACAGCTTCGGCGGTCATCGGCGACGTCGCCGACATCGCCAAGAGCCGACCCGGTTTCCAGCACGGTCCGGTCTTCGGCCGTCCGGCGAAGGAGTTGAAGCCCTACAAGAAGGCGCAGATGCGCAGCCATGCCGGCGGTTACTTCATCAGGCTGACCGTGCATGACCGCATCGGCGTCTTCGCGGCAATCGCCAAGCGCATGGCCGACAACGACATTTCGC